>JAUIBB010000090.1 GCA_030427685.1 Alphaproteobacteria bacterium | reverse complement strand
CTCGACGGCGTTCACGCCTGACGGTTCGACGCTCCTCGCCGTGGTCGGCGTCTTCACCTACTCGAACGTCTGGAGATCGGGAGTCCGTTCGTGGACCGTGCGAACGAATCGCGAGCGACACGCAACGGCTCGCGCGCTCGGGGCGCGACGAGCGGAAGCCGAAGCCCTCGTCGACCATCTCGAAGCGGACCACCCCGACGCCCCCGACCGAATCGCCACCTCGATTCGCGAGCACACCCGGGACGACCCGGTCCTTCGATCGGCGGCCCGAAGCGCGGTGTCAGGCGTCGCCGCGGCGCCCCAGACCGATGGTATGGGCGAGATCCCGACGCAGGCGGGCATAATTCGGCGCCACCATCGGATAATCCGACGGCAGGCCCCAGCGCGCGCGGTATTCCTCTGGGCTCATATTGTACGAGGTCTTGAGGTGGCGCTTCAGCATTTTTACGCGCTTACCATCTTCCAGACACACAATATAATCTGCTTTGATTGAATCCTCGACCGGCACGACTGGTTTCGGCTGGGTGAGGCTATGCTGTGTGGCTTCGCCTTCCTGTTGGGCTAACGTGCGCAAAGTGGAAAACACATCGGCGGTTAATGCGCTAAGATTCAGCTGTTCTGTCGGGCGGTTCACAATATACGCGCTCACAATTTGTGAGGTGGCAGCTACCAATGTGTCGACGTGGCTTTGTGGCTGCTGCGGGGTAGGGGTGTGATCCTGTTTCATGCGTGCCTCCATAATAATGGGTTCCGGAATATTTTTTGTTATGTTCTATTATTGCAACAGTACTTAGCGGATACTTCGCTGTGGGTCAATCCTGAAGGGGTATAGGCATAATTTGTTGTAGTATGGCTTGCCTTTCACTGCGGCCTCGGACTATGGTGGCCGCCGCATGCCAAGCATTCTTGAAAAAAAATGTATCGAAAAAGGGTTGAAAATGACCGAGCAGCGGCGGGTCATTGCGCGCGTTCTATCGGACGCGTCGGACCATCCGGATGTTGAGGCATTGTATGGCCGCGCTACCAAAATTGACCCGAATATCAGCATCGCAACGGTCTACCGCACGGTAAAGCTCTTTGAAGATGCACATATTATCGAGCGCCATGACTTCGGCGATGGCCGGGCGCGTTATGAAGAAATTCCAGAACAGCACCACGACCACCTGATTGATCTTCGCTCTGGCAAGGTGATCGAGTTTGCAAACGAGGAAATCGAGCGCCTGCAGGAGCGCATCGCCCATGAGCTGGGCTATAAGCTGGTGGATCATCGGCTTGAATTGTTCTGCGTACCACTCAGTGAATCCGCGAGCTAGGACGCGTCACCCGTATGATTCTTGACCCTGTTTTTGCCCCCATTGAAACCGAACGCCTTATTTTGCGACTGGCGGAGACCGAGGCGGATATCCACGCAGCGCAGCGGCTGCGCTATCGCATTTTCTGTGAAGAAATGGGTGGGGCGGCCAATTTAGCCATTCATCAGCAAAAACGCGACTTCGATCAGTTTGATGATGCCTGCTACCACTTGCTGGTTATTGACAAAACTCGCGTGGGGGATGCACGCGTTGTTGGAACCTATCGTATTTTAACCCGCGCAAATATGCTGAAGGTTGGCAGCTTCTATACGGAGACGGAATACAACATCGACAAACTGAAGGCTTTTGACGGCGAAATCATGGAGCTGGGGCGCTCGTGTGTCGAGCAGCAATACCGGACACGTCCAGTAATTCAGCTTTTGTGGCAAGGCATTGGCTCCTTTATCGTCGCAGCGGATATCGGCCTGATGTTTGGTTGTGCAAGCTTCCATGGCGTCAATATTCGCGAGCATGTGCACGCATTGTCTTACCTGTACCATTACCACATGGCGCCAGAGGCAATCCGTCCGGTTGCGCTACCTGCCCAGTACCATGAAATGAACCTGATGCCCAAAGAGGAGGTCGTGCCGCGTGCGGCAATCAATGCCTTGCCGCCCCTGATTAAGGGCTATATTCGCCTGAATGGTCACGTGGGTGATGGGGCTGTACTGGATTATGCTTATAATACTTGCGATGTTTCCATCGTGCTGCAGACCGATCAAATCAAAGATCGTTACGCATCCCGTTATTTACCGGAATCGGAATGAGCACTTCTCAAGCGCTGCCCCCTCGTTCAAATCTGCGTGCAGCCTTACGGCTACTTGCCTTTATTCTTTTGCCGTTAGTGTTTTTTTTACCGGTGCTCGCGCTTTGGTTTCTTCGGTTTGAGGGGCTGCGTTCCCGGCTTGTGCATTTGTTTTATCGCTGCGCCTGCGTTGTTTGTGGGGTGCGCCTTAATGTTGAGGGACAAGTAAGCAACTTGCGTCCGCTGATGTTAGTCGCAAACCATAGCAGTTACCTCGACATTTTTATTTTTGGGGCGCTGACGCGTCTCTCATTCACTCCCAAAAAAGAAATTCGCAGTTGGCCCATTATTGGCTTTTTCTGTGTGCTCGCAGACTGTGTGTTTATTGAGCGGAAGCCTGCAGATATACAGCGCGCCCAGGCTGAAATGGCCGCGCGTTTGCAAAAAGGAAAAGTGCTGGTGCTCTTTCCGGAGGGAACAACCGGAGATGGGTTTGAGGTCAAAGCCTTCAAAAGCGGTTTTCTGAGTCTGGCGGAAGCCTATGACCTTCCTTTGCAGCCGGTAACCCTTGCCTATACGCATATTGGCCGACAGCCGCTTTCAGCAGAAACACGTGAACATGTCGCCTGGATTGGTGAAGCAACATTAGTCGATCATCTGTTTCGACTGTTTAGTTTTCCATCGATCACGGTAACCGCACACTTCCATGAAGTTGAACGCATTGGAGAACATGGCGATCGCAAAGCATTGGCTGTGGCCTGTAAGGAGACGATCGAAACAGGCTTAAAGCGGCTTTTGGAGGAAAACGGTGTCACTGGTTGAGATTACTCCGCAGCACTATGATGTGCAGATCGATCTGAAATACGCAACGTCCGATAATTTTACCGGCAAGCGAGTATATCGTAAGGATGCGCGCTGTTTTTTGCATAAAGAGGCAGCGGCAGCGCTGGAGCGGGCGATTGTGCTGGCAAAAACACAAGGCTACCGCCTTTGTATTTATGACGCCTTTCGCCCTAGCGAAGCACAATGGAAGCTTTGGGAACATACTCCTGATCCCGGATTTTTAGCAGATCCACGGCGTGGATCTCCGCACTCGCGCGGGGTTGCTGTTGATTTAGGCCTTTGTCGGTGGGACTTTACCCCATTGCCGATGGGAACAGGGTTCGACGAGTTTCATCCGCGCTCGCACCATGGGCGCCTTGACATTGATGCCCAATCGCAACGCAACCGTCTGCTATTAATGGGTATTATGACCAGTGCCGGCTGGGATTTCTACCGTAACGAGTGGTGGCATTATCAGCTGTTTAATAGCCGCAGCTATGCGCTTTATTCCGATAAAGCGGCGGGTACGGGAATGATGGATTAACAAGGGCGGAAAGCTGCTGGACAGAGCGGCTTAATCAGCCTAGATAGCCCACATGCAAAGTCTGTTTGAACTGCTTGGGTTCCCGCCGCATTTTAGCTTGGATAGCAAAGAGCTGGAGAAGGCGTATTTTGAAGCGCAGCGACGCTGGCATCCGGATCGCTTTGTCGGCAAGCCTGAAGCAGAGCGCGCGATTGCGATTGAGCGCTCGCAGCAGGTCAATGATGCTTACGAAACCCTCAAAAATCCACTCCGGCGCGCCGAGCATTTGCTGGAATTGCAAGGCATCGTTGCGCTTGGGGAAGAGGCGGTTGCCTCCCCCGACGTCCTGATGGAAATGATGGATCTGCGTGAGCAAATCGCAGATGCATCCTCCAGCGGTGCCGAGCTCGCTGTGTTGGTAAGCGATATTAAGGCGCAGGCGGTCGAGCTGCAGGAAGCGCTGGCCCAACTCTTTGCTGATGGGGCATACGAACGCGCTGCGCATGAAACGGTACGTTTCCATTATTTGGGCAAGGCAATGGAAGAGGCGCATATGTACATTTATCGGTTAAAGGCAGCACATGGCTAATTTGATCCAGATTTACGAGCCGGGCGAAACACCTCTTCCGCATGCAGATACTGCGGCAATTGGTATCGACCTTGGTACGACCCATAGCGTGGTGTCGATCGCCAGCGATGGCGTGGCAGAACCTATTCACGATGCGCATGGGCGTGCAGTCATTCCTTCGATGGTGCATTACAGTGGGGGCGGCGCCGTTGTTGGCCATGCCGCGAAATTTGCCTATCGCGAAGGAGAGTCAGACGTCATCGCCTCTGTAAAGCGCCTGATGGGAAAATCGGCGGCGGATGTTGAAACCGTAGCCGGGCACATTGCCTATGAAATGGCCGAGGGTGAAGGGCTGGTTCGCCTGAAGGTAGATGGTAAGCAAGTCACCCCCGTAGAAGTTTCGGCTGAAATATTGAGCCATTTGCGGGGAATCGCCGCCGATGCGCTGGGGCGCGATGTCGCCCGCGCAGTGATTACCGTTCCCGCTTATTTCGATGACGCTGCGCGTGCCGCGACCAAAGATGCCGCACGCATCGCAGGGTTAGAAGTATTGCGCCTGATTAACGAGCCTACGGCAGCTGCGCTGGCTTATGGCCTCGACCAGAAACAGGATGGCATTTTCGCAATCTATGATTTTGGCGGTGGGACGTTCGACGTCTCCATTTTGAAATTAGAGAATGGCGTTTTTCAGGTGCTCGCGACAGCAGGGGATACCAAACTGGGCGGCGATGATATTGATCATGCAATTGCAGCCCTGATGCTGGAAAAAGTAGATATTGCACCAGCCCCCGCAGAATTAGGCGAGCTACTGGCGCTTTGCCGACTGGCAAAAGAACGGCTTAGTACAGCAGAAACTGCAGCGGTAACCTGGCGTGGTGCCCATATCGATCTTGATGGGGGTATGCTGGAGCAATTAGCGGCACCGCTTGTTGATCGCACATTGGCGTGTTGCGCCTCGGCACTTCAGGATGCAAAGCTAAACGCAGAAGCCATTGATGGCGTGGTGCTGGTGGGCGGATCCACGCGCATTGCGCTGGTTAAGCGTGAAGTCGCACGCTTTTTTGCTAGTAAACCCTACGATTCGCTGGACCCTGATTTGGTTGTTGCGCTGGGGGCTGCATTACAGGCAGAAGCCCTGACGAAGGGAGGTGACCACCTGCTGTTGGACGTAATCGCCCTTTCGCTGGGATTGGAAACAATGGGCGGTATTGTTGAAAAGCTTATCCATCGCAATACGCCGATTCCTTGCGCGGTAAGTCAGGAGTTTACCACCTATCAGGATGGCCAGACGGCGATGAAGATCAATGTCGTGCAGGGAGAGCGCGAAAAAACGGATGATTGCCGATCCCTTGCCGCCTTTACCTTGAGTGGGATTCCTCCCATGGCAGCAGGCGCAGCACGGATTCAGGTAACTTTCTCAATTGATGCGGATGGATTGCTTACTGTCAGCGCAAAAGAGCTGGTCAGCGGTGCCGTGCAACAGATTGAAGTAAATCCATCTTACGGGCTTGCGTTTGAAGAAATCGAACGTATGGTAAGCGCCGGCATGAAGCATGCGCGCGGCGATATCCTTGAGCGGTTATTGATCGAGGCACGGGTGGATGCTGAGCGGGTTATCATGGATGTTGGGTCGGCCATTAAGGCAGATGAAGCATTACTCAAGCCTGGCGAATTGGCCATGATCGACGGCCAGATTGCCCGGCTTAAGACCGCCATTGCCGGTGAAAACCGGGAGCGGATCGACCATGAGGTGCACCAGCTGAATGCCATCGTTGGGCCATTTGCACAGCGACGGATGGATAAAGCCATCAACTCAGCGCTTTCCGGGCGCTCGGTAGATGACGTGAATAACGATAACTGAGGTAGAACGAATGCCTAACATCATTTTTGTCATGCCAGATGGCTCTGAGAAACACATTAGCGCTCCCAACGGTATTTCCCTGTTGGAGGTAGCCCACAAAAACAGCGTGCCTTTGGAAGGCGCATGTGAGGGCTCACTGGCTTGCTCGACCTGCCATGTGGTGGTGGATCCCGCATTTTACGACCAGCTTCCTGCTGCAACGGATGACGAGGAAGACATGCTTGATCTTGCATTCGGGCTGACGCACACATCGCGCCTTGGCTGCCAAATTATGATGAATGATAGTCTCGAAGGGCTGAAAATCAGCGTGCCAACCGCGACGCGCAATATGATGGTCGATAAGAAATAATTATTTGCTCAAAGGGATTCCTATGACAACGCCTGCTGCTCCTGAATCTTCTAAGCCAAAAAACAACCTGTACCTTTATATTCTGCTTGCGCTGGGGGCAGTGATTTTAGCGGCCTTCCTTGCTTCACGAGTTGGGCTGGATAAGGCGCTGGTAAAATCGCGACTCGATGAATATGCGGCGCTATTGCAGGAAAAAGGGCGTGAGCATCATCGCGATATCAGCTTTACCTATGACGATCTTGAGATCGCGGGGGGCATCACCAATCGTCACGCAGTGGTGCATAACCCTGTGCTCTCCGTCAAGCCATTGGAAGAAGAGGGTGTCGCTGCTGAGTCAATTGTTATCAGTGCGCCTGATATGCTCATTTATCCAGCTGCCCGCAGCCTCTCTGCGCTTCGCTTCTTGCTGCCCGGGCCAATTAACTTCACTACCCCCCAGGAGCCTGAAAAATCGCTGTTGCGTATCAATACGAATACGCCGCTTGAGGTAACGATTGCTCAGCAGAATCACAATAAAGTGCCCTACACCAATATTTCACACAAGGCGCCGGGAACAATCGAGCTGACTTACCTGCGCGAGAAGCAGGCACAAGGGGTTGAGGACGCTACTCCAGAAGTAGTGCCTGTGTACGAAACCATCGAGATTTCCATTGCGCCAGGAAGCCATGTCGATACCAGCTTCGCCGATGATGGTAGCGGCTTTGGCAAGGTAGATGTTTCCTATGGCAAGACCACCCTGATGCCCAAAACGGCGCCAGAAGGTCTGATTACCATTGCCGGTGCCGAGCTGCACTGGGGCTTCGGGCTGAACGATAAAAAAGCCCCGGCTATGAGCAACAAAGTACATCTTGGCCCTGTGAGTGCCGCCCCGGAAGTGCTGCCCTATGCTCCGGTTGAGTTGACGCTAGACGCAGCCTATGCTGGCGTTGCCTCGCCGCAGGAAGAGGCCGGAACATTGACGCTGCGTAAATTTGAATTGAGCACGAAAGAGTCAACACTTGCGGCCAATGCAGATTTCACCATCAGCACGACAGACATCCTGCCAGCTGGTTCTGCGCAAATTAAGTTGAGCAATGTACCGTTCATGCGCGCCCAAATGCAAAAATACCAGCTTCTCACCGAGAAGAATGAGGCCTGGGTTGCAGATCTGGTAGAAAAAGTCACTGGCACGGCCTTTGATCAGCTTCAGGAT
>JAUIBB010000003.1 GCA_030427685.1 Alphaproteobacteria bacterium | reverse complement strand
GGATTGCTCAAAAATAGCGTCATACTGGATGGTCTGTGACATTCTTTTCCTCGCTTTTTAACTAGCAGCCTACCGATATGGCGCAAGTCATTTATCTATTTTTCTTGTGTTTGCTGGCATTTTAGGGGCGCGCGGTAGCAGATGCGTACCAGAATACCAATCAACAGCAGGGCGACGAGCTGATGTGCAATCGCCAGCCACAGCGCCACACCGGATAGTAAAGTGGCGACCCCCAGAGAAAATTGTACGATTGTCACCATCAGCAATATGCGCAGTGCAGGACGCAGGGCAGGGGTCTTGGAATAGCCGTACACCGCCAGCCATACTACGCCAAGAAATGCGGCAATTGCTCCCATGCGGTGCTGAAATTGCACGGTCATGACATTCTCCAGATGGTTGCGCCACCAGGGCTGCATCAGGTGCAACCCATCGGGAATAAACTGCCCGTCCATCAGCGGGTAGCTATTATAGCTGAGTCCGGCGCGGAGACCTGCAACCAATGCGCCAAAAATAACCTGAACGATCACCAGCGTTAGCAGTCCTCGCGTTGCGATAGCCATGCTGCGTGGAATCAAGAAGCGCTCATGACCCAGCATTTGCCAGCGGGTCCATAGCAGGGCGCTATAAAGGCTAAAGGCAAGTAGCAGGTGAAGGGCGAGCTTGATGGGGGCGACCCTTGGTGCATGCTCAAGGCCGCTGGCAACCATAATCCAGCCCACGGTTCCCTGCGCGGCGACGAGAAGCGAAATACCCAGCATGCGTAGTAGTAAAGCCCGTGGCAGATAGCGGCGTAGGCCAAAGAAAACTGTGCCGCCAGCGATCAGCAGGCCAATCACACGACCCAGCAGGCGATGCAGGTATTCCAGCCAGTAAATATGTTGGAAGTCATGCAGGGTAAAGTCATGGTTCACCTGAAGAAATTGCGGGCTGGACTGATAGGCCTTGAATTCAGCAGCCCAGCTGGCACTTCCCATCGGCGGCAGGATGCCGGAAACCAGCTTCCACTCAACAATCGAAAGGCCGGATTCTGTCAGCCGTGTTGCGCCACCCAACACCACCATTGCCATTACCAATGCAGCCGCCAGTGTAAGCCAGCGATTGAGGATGGGAAGGTGAGGCGACAGGGGGGCAAATCGGTTCATGCCATGCTGGATAGCCAAGAGCAGTGCGATGCGCAAGTGTCATGCATTCGCGCTTGCAGCTCCCCCGCGAGGCGCTATGGTGCAAGGCATGAAAAAACACACCTCACTTGCTGAGCGCTGGCTATGGCTGGGCGTTGCGGCGCTGGCCTTTGCCGGGCTTTATGCCTTGATTCCTGTAATCGCGCGTACGCCGCAGTTAAAGGCATTGGGAATGACGCAGGAGCTGTTCGACGTGGCGCTGGTCGTGCATGTCGACCTGTCGGTGCTGATCTGGTTTTTTGCGATGCTGGGGATGGGGATTTCACTGGTGATGGAGCGCCATGAAGCGCGTTGGCCGTATTGGGGCAAGGCTGCTTTTGCTATGACAGCGCTGGCAACGGCGCTGATTACCTGTTCGCCACTGGATACGCATTGGGAGGTGGTGAAGAGTAACTACATCCCTGTATTGCATAATGGGCTATTCCTGCTGTCGCTCGGCATATTGTTCACGGGGTTGCTGTTATTGGTGATCCCGATCATTGCGGCGCATTTGCTGACAAGTCGCTTGCGCGCATTACAGGTCACAGACTGGGGATGGCTGACGGCGGCGCTGATTCTCTTGCTGGCGCTTGCCGGTTATTACCTGAGTGCGCAGGATCTTCCCCCCGGGCTACTGCCTGCGGAGCATTACGAGGCGCTGTTCTGGGCAGGTGGCCATATCATGCAGTTCAGCTTTGTTGCGATTGTCATGACCGCATGGCTGGTGCTGCTTGAAGCTATCGGAGCCCGGGATCCGTCGCGGCGTTGGGCGCTATTGGCGTACCTGCTTGCGTTGATTGGGGCGGTGGCAAGCTTTGCCGGATTTGTGCTGCACCCGATCGATACGGGCGCTTTTACGCTCTACGAAACCCGCATCATGATCGAATTGGGCGGCTTAGGTGCCAGCCTGATGGCGCTGCTGGTTATCGGGCGTCTTGTGGGTGGAAGAGACCGTACATCCGTTCGTAACGCCTGCGTGCCGGCGCTGGTTATGTCGTTAATCCTGTTCTTTGCCGGTGGTGGTCTTGGGCTGATGATCGCGGGACAGAATGTTACCATTCCTGCGCATTACCATGGTATTATTGTCGGTATTACCCTGGCGCTGATGGGGGTGGCTTACAGTGTCATGCCTAAATTTGGTTATCTCCCGGTGGCCACAACGCGGCTGGCCTTCTATCAGCCGATTGTCTATGGCATGGGCCAACTGATGCATATCGGTGGTTTGGCCTATTGTGGTGGATACGGCATTTTGCGCAAGACTGCCGGTGGATTTGGTAGCCTGACGCCAGATGTAAAAATAGCCCTCGGTGTTTTTGGAATGGGCGGGCTTCTGGCCATTATTGGGGGGATTCTGTTTGTAGTGGTAATGCTAAAAGGGCGTTGTCGCGCATCAGGCTAGCATCAGGAATCTATGCTACAACAGGGGGAATCTCGACAATGCGTGGTGAGATTTGCTTGTGAAAACGCAAAAGCTGTGGGATAAGCGCGATTAAATAGCCATTTAATTCAGTACTATTGGAGATTTGTTATGAATATTCTGAAACAGTCAATTTTCACGTTAGCCGCTCTTTCGCTGGCACTTTCTGCCTGTAGTGGCCAACAAAACGCCTACAACGCGCAGCGTGGCGGTGTTAGCAACGGTGCTGGCCTGACGAAATCCGATGTTGGTACGGGGCTTGGCGCTGTTGCAGGCGGTGTCGCCGGCGCGCAGTTCGGTAAAGGCAATGGCCGTCTGGTGGCAACCGCACTGGGTGCACTGGTAGGCGCGAGCGTTGGTAATTCGATCGGGGCATCACTCGATCGTGCCGATATGACCTATTACAATCAGGCGCAGCAAAAAGCGCTGGAAACCGCACAGCCTGGCCAATCACTGCCATGGAACAATCCACAAAACGGTCATTCCGGTAGCTTTATTCCGGCTGCACCTTACCAGAACGATGCAGGTCAGTACTGCCGTGAATATAACGAGAAGGTGAACATCGGCGGTGAAATTCAATCCGCTTATGGTCGCGCTTGCCGCCAGCCCGATGGTTCGTGGCAGATCGTTTCGCAATAATATAGTTACTCGAGGATTACATGGACACAGAACAAGGTAGCGCGCAGGCGATTCCAACCGGTACGTTGATGAAGGGCAAGCGTGGTCTCATCATGGGCGTTGCCAATGATAAATCCATCGCTTGGGGCATTACGCAGTACCTCGCCGCGCAAGGGGCCGAGATTGCCTTCACCTATCAGGGCGAAGCGCTGGAGCGCCGTGTGCGTCCGCTGGCGGAATCCGTCGGCGGCAAGCTGATCCTGCCGTGTGACGTGACCGATATGGCGAGCATCGACAGCGTGTTCGAGACGCTGGAGAAAGAATGGGGCGAGATCGATTTCGTCGTCCACGCCATCGGCTTCTCCGACAAAAACGAGCTGAAAGGCCGTTATGTCGATACCTCGCTCGAGAACTTCCTGATGACCATGAATATCAGCGTCTATTCTTTCACTGCCGTTGCCAAGCGCGCCTCAAAGTTGATGAAAAAGGGCGGGTCGCTGCTCACGCTTACCTATCTGGGTGCCGAGCGCGTGACCCCGCACTACAACGTCATGGGCCTCGCCAAAGCAGCGCTGGAAGCCAGCGTTAAATACCTCGCGGTCGATCTCGGCAGCGAGAATATCCGCGTTAATGCTATCTCCGCCGGGCCGATCAAAACGCTCGCCGCGATGGGCATCGGCGATTTCCGCTACATCCTGAAATGGAACGAGCTGAACAGCCCCCTCAAGCGCAACACCACCATCGAAGACGTCGGCGGCGCAGGCCTGTTCCTGCTCTCCGACCTCGGTGCAGGCACCACGGGCGAAAACCTCCACGTCGATGGCGGCTACCACGTCGTCGGCATGAAGGCCATCGACGCGCCGGATATTGCGCTGGCGTAGCAGTCTATGCCGAACGACCCGTTCTCAGTTTCTTGCTATATGTCGCAGAAGGAAATTGAAGAAACGGCTGCGCTCGATCCTCGTTATCAAAAATACCCGCGCTTGATGCGGTTATTGGTGATGTGCCATGGCCGGAAGCTGTTCACCGATCACACAACCGCCGAGGCAGATAAATCTTGTCTACTATACGGCGATTATGGTGATATACCTCACACCTTGGCTGCCCTTCTGGCTGTTCCCAATGGCTTTCCATTACATGTGGTCGCTCTTTAGAAAGAAATAATCATGGCATCCAACTCCTTTGGCACCATCTTCCGGTTCACCACCTGGGGCGAATCCCATGGGGAGGCCATTGGCTGCGTGATCGACGGCTGCCCGTCGTTGATCGACCTCACCGAAGCTGACATCCAGCCGTATCTCGACAAACGCAAGCCTGCGCAGTCGCGCCACACCACCCAGCGCAAGGAATCCGATACGGTAAAAATCCTCTCCGGTACGTTCGAGGGTAAAACCACCGGCACACCAATCTCGCTGATGATCGAGAACGAAGACCAGAAATCGAAGGATTATAGCGAAATCAAAGACAGCTTCCGCCCCGGCCATGCGGACTATACCTACCAGCAGAAATACGGCATCCGCGACTATCGCGGCGGTGGCCGCTCCAGCGCGCGCGAAACCGCCATGCGCGTCGCCGCCGGTGCGATTGCGCGCAAAGTGCTGGCGGAATATGGCGATGAGCATGCCCAACAACGGCCCCTCCCTAACCCTCCCCCTACAGGGGGGGGGATTAAAATTCGTGGCTACCTCGTCCAAATTGGTGACGACAAAATCGACCCGGCCAATTTTGATCCTGCCCAAATCGACCAAAACCCTTTCTGGTGTCCCGATGCTGTCGCCGCCGCGCGCTGGGAGACCCTGCTCGACGCAGCGCGTAAGTCCGGCTCCTCCCTCGGCGCAGTGATCGAAGTGGTAGCAGAAAACGTCCCCGTCGGCCTCGGCGAGCCGATCTACGACAAGCTCGACTCCGACCTCGCCCGCGCCATGATGAGCATCAACGCCGTCAAAGGCGTCGAGATTGGCGATGGCTTCGCCGCGGCCGCCCTGCGCGGAGAGGAAAATGCGGATCGGCTCCGTGCCGGAGCAGGCAATACGGTAGACTTCCTAAGCAACCATGCTGGCGGCATCCTCGGCGGCATCTCCACCGGCCAGCCGGTCGTTGTACGTTTCGCGGTCAAGCCCACCAGCTCCATCCTCACGCCCGTCGAGACCATCACAACCTCTGGTGAGGATACCGAAATTGCTACCAAAGGTCGTCACGACCCCTGCGTCGGCATCCGCGCCGTTCCGGTGGGTGAAGCCATGATGGCCTGCGTCCTCGCCGACCACCTGTTGCGTTTTCGTGCCTACAAACGCTAGGCTGGGGCTTGCAGTTTAGCGATGCCATTCTATATAGCCCCCATCTTCCGCACGACCCCTGCGTGCAGGCATCCAAACCAGAGAAGGATTCACCATGACTGAGACACTCGAAAAGCCAGCAACCCACCAATTCGCCGCCGAGACTGCACGCGTGCTGCATTTGATGATTCACGCGCTTTATACCAATCGCGATATTTTTCTCCGCGAATTGATCTCGAACGCATCCGATGCCTGTGACAAGCTGCGGTTTGAGTCACTCACCAACAGCACCCTCACCACAGAGCAGCCAGACCTGAACATTCAGCTATCCATCGATAAGGATGCGGGGACGCTGACGATTCGTGACTCTGGCATTGGTATGAATCACGACGACCTGATCGCCAACCTTGGCACGATTGCAAAATCTGGCACTAGCGAGTTTCTCAATAAACTGACAGGTGACACGAGCAAAGACGTGAACCTCATCGGTCAGTTTGGGGTAGGCTTTTATGCCTCGTTTATGGTGGCCGATAAAGTAACCGTCACCAGCCGTAAGGCCGGTGAAGAGCAGGCGTGGCAGTGGGAGTCCGATGGTTCGGGAACCTATACCATTGCACCGCTTGATGCGCAGCCGCGCGGCACTGCGATCACGTTGCATCTTAAAGAGGATGCCAAAGACTATCTCGATCGTCACCGTCTTGGGCATATTGCGGAAACCTATTCCGACCATATCGGCTTCCCGATTACCCTGACAGACAGCGAAGGGGTTGTGCACAATTTAAATGAAGGTTCAGCCATTTGGGCAAAGCCGAAATCCGAAGTGACGGATGAGCAATATCAGGAGTTCTACCGTCATGTAGCCCATTCGCCAGAGAAGCCATGGGCAGTTTTACACAATAAGGCAGAGGGAAAAGTTGAGTATACCAATCTCCTTTTCATCCCCGCCATTAAGCCATTCGACCTGTTTCACCCAGAGCGCAAAAGCCGTGTGAAGCTTTATGTAAAACGTGTCTTCATCACCGATGAAGGTGTGGAGCTGATCCCGCCTTACCTGCGCTTCCTGCGTGGGGTAGTGGATTCAGCCGATTTGCCGCTAAACATCAGCCGTGAGACCCTGCAAAAATCGCCGGTGCTGGATACCATCCGTGAATCCGTCACCAGCCGCGTCCTGTCCGAGCTGAAGAAGCGCGCGGAAAAGGATATGGAGGATTACGCGAGCTTCTGGGAGCATTTCGGAGCGGTACTGAAAGAGGGGTTGTGCGAAGGCATGGCCCCGCGTGAGAAAATTCTCGATTGCTGCGTATTCAACACCCGCAGCGCGCCCGGCAAGCTAATGACACTGGCGCAATACAAAGCGAATATGCGCGAAGGACAGGAAGCGATTTATTACCTGACGGGTGAATCGGTTGAAGCGCTACAGCACAGTCCGCAAATGGAGGGCTTCGCTGCACGGGGCATCGACGTCTTATTGCTGACTGACCATGTTGATGATTTCTGGGCCAATGTAACGCTGAAATATGGCGATATTCCTTTCCGCTCTGTTGTGAAATCCGGAGAAGATCTGGAGAAATTCCCGCTCGAGGGGGATGCCGCCAAAGAAGCTGAAAAAGCCGAAGAAAGTGCCGACATCGCGAAGCTGATGGACGCCATGAAAACGCTGTATGGCGAGGCCGTGCGCGATGTGCGTACCACGCGCAAGCTGGCTGAAACCCCGATCTGTCTTGGGGTTGGCGAAGGCGATATGGATATGCGGATGGAACGCTTTCTGGCCGAGCATAAGCAGCTTCCCAAACGTGCTGCCAAGCTGGTTGAAATCAACCCGCAGCACCCAGTTATCCAGTCACTCGCAGCACGTGTGGCGGCAGCGGGATTAAATACAGATACCGAAGACGCCTTGTGGCTGCTTTACGATCAGGCGTTGATTGCAGAGGGCGAGCCGGTCACCGACAGTGCGGCATTCGCGCGTCGCCTGAGCCAGTTCCTCAGCAAAGGGTTAGCCGCCTAATCCGGACGAAGCAGGCCGATTGCAGGGCACCTGATTGCTGATGGCGCGCACAATGAGGCGCCGCCCGATCCCACGGGCGGTCAGGGCGCTATGCCATGAATGTGGCTAGGCTGGTTGGTCTGGGTAAATCTCGAACTCAAGTGTCTGGATCTGGTCGCGTAGCTGAAGCTTGCGTTTTTTCAGTCGTGCGAGGGTCATCTCGTCACTTCCAGATCCACCAAGTAGCTGAATTTGAATATCTAACTGGCGATGCTGTTCTTTCAAATCATCCAGTTGCTTAAATAAAACGACGTCATCATTCATAGTAACTTGCCATTGGGAGTACATGTGGATGCCTCATTGTAATGTTCTATTCTTTTTATGCAACAGCGGCTTTTATATCACATTTTTGATACGTATAAAAGGGCTAATCAACCCCTGATAGAGTTTTTCACCTGTGAGCCCTTGGCGACGGGAATTCCTTGCAGGAACTGAGCGGCGGTTTGACGATTTTTTCCGGGGCGTTGAAGCTCTAAAAGGCGCAGCGCAGAGCCATTTCCTGCGTTAATCAGCAGGTTGTCGTCAAGGGCTTCTCCGGCTGCCTTCTGCGGGGCGCCTGCCTCTACCGTAGCGCGTAGTATTTTAACAGTTTCACCGGCAATTTCTGCGGTGGCTGCGGGAGCGGGGCTCAACCCACGGATATGGTGCTGCAATGCAATAGCTGGGCGGCTCCAATCCAGAGGGCGCTCTGCTTTGCTTATTTTTTCTGCATGCGTGACCCCCTCAGATGCCTGTGGCGTAGCAAGGGGGGGTGTATCGCTGGCAAACTGCTCCAGCACAGCAAGCACCTGTTGTGCGCCGATTTCAGCCATTATCCGGTGCAACTCTCCTGCATCCATCTCGGGCGGAATTGTATAGGCATCCCGCCGTAAAATGGGGCCGGTATCAAGCCCAAGCTCGAGCTGCATCACACAACAGGCGGTTTCGGTGTCCCCGGCCATCAACGTGCGCTGGATGGGGGCAGCACCACGCCAACGCGGCAGATCCGAGGGATGGATGTTAATACAGCCAAAACGTGGGGCATCCAGTATGGCTTGTGGTAGCAGCAGCCCATAGGCGGCTACTACGGCGATGTCTGCTTGATGCTGGGAAAATTCCGCCTGTGCTTCCGCTGTTTTCAGGCTGCTGGGTGTGAAAACGGGGATGGCGTGTTGCTCTGCCAGTTTTTGCACCGGAGAGGGGGTCAGCTTAAGCCCTCTTCCTGCTGGGCGCGGTGGTTGGCTATAGACAGCCACCACTTCATGCGGTGATTGCAGCAGGGCCTGCAGGGCCGGTACGGCAAAGTCCGGCGTTCCCATAAAAAGAATACGCATGCTAATCCTAGTGGGCGCGTTGCAGTTGCTTTTGCTTGGCTGCCATCACGCATTGTTCGCGAACAGTGAGGTAGCGCGGGTCAATGTCGATTTGGTTGGCATCGCTTAGGCGAAGAAATTCATCATGCAGCATTTTTTCCATCAGCCCATCGATAATACAGCGGCATGGGTTTAATAATTCACGATGCAGCTTGCTACAGGAGGTTACAAAGAGCGGAATAGTATCGCGTGGCCAAAGCTTGCTGACTGGCGGCACAGGCGATGCTGGCGCTACCGGTAATTTGATGACGGAGGGTTTTGAGGGGGCGGGTGCCTCCGGCGCTTTAGGCGCTTCCATGCTGTTGGCAGAGGAGGCATCCGTCGTAGGTTGCGTAGTTGCTGGTGCTGCCGGTGCTGGTCGATCACCCCCTACTGCCAGCAGTGGGGCGTCATAATGCTCCCTTACCTGCGCGATGGCAGGCAGTACAAACAAGGCTGTAACCATAAGAAACAGGATCCGCATACCATGTGTCTAGCAGCGGCATAAAAGGCTGTCACGCTAAACTGGTGCGCCTTCTGGCAGTTCGTGGATAAGTCCCATCCGCTTCGCTTTTTTCAGCTTCCGCAGGATCATGTCGCGCTTCATGAGCGAGAGGTGATCGACAAAGACGATGCCGTTGGTGTGGTCAATCTCGTGCTGCAGGCAGGTGGCAAGCAGTTCATCGGCTTCCATCGTTTGCTCTGCCCCGGTTTCATCCAGGTAGCGAATGGTGACGGAAGAGGGGCGTTCAACATCAGAATACTGGTCGGGGAAGGAAAGGCAGCCCTCCTGAAAGCGTGTTTTTTCGTCCGAATGATGAATGATTTCAGGATTGATAAACTTCATGGGCGCGTTTTGGCCCTCGCGCACGGCGATATCAACGACAATGCATTTCAGGTGTACGCCAACCTGCACGGCAGCAAGGCCGATGCCGTTATTCGCGTACATCGTCTCGAGCATGTCATCGAGCAGCGTGCGGATTTTAGCGTCAACCACCTTCACGGGCTCGGAAGGTTTATTGAGGCGCTCATCGGGCGCGATCACGAGTGGTAGGATAGCCATTGGTGAGTCCTTTTTTCCCCTTCAGGATACTGAATCCACGTTGAAAATCAAGCCTTGCCCGCGGCTTCCAGTCGGGTGATGGATGCCTCTTTTCCCAGCACTTCCATCGCCAGTGGTACATCCGGGCCGCTCATGCTGCCGACCAGGGCCGCACGCATGGGGGGCATCAGCTCACCCAGCTTTTTCCCGGTTGCGGTTGCAAGCTCTGTCAGCGATGCCTTGATGGCATCTGCATTCCAGTCTGTTACGGCATGCAAGGCGGTTAGGATTACAGGCAGATTGCCGCCATTTTTCTCCAGTGCTGCACTGGCTTTCTCATCATACGCAGTTGGCGCATAGAGGTAGAACCGCGCCGCCTCTGCCAGTTCCGGTAAGGTTTGCGCTTTGGTTTTAACCGAAGGAATGGCACGCACTAACAGCGCGACCTCCGCTTCCATCAGCCGCGCATTGCCTGCTGTCAGTAGCATCGGGGCAATCATTTCGGCCAGCTCGGCATCGGGCCGAAGGCGCAGGTAATGGGCGTTGATGTGGTTCAGCTTGGCAAAATCAAGGCGCGAGGGTGATTGGCCGACATGCTCCAGCGTAAACCATGCGATGGCCTGCGCATCGTCAAAAATCTCATCATCACCATGGCTCCAGCCAAGGCGCGCGAGGTAATTGCGCATAGCTTCGGGCAGGTAGCCCATATGGGCATATTCTGTGGTGCTGGTGGCACCGTGACGTTTGCTGAGCTTCGCGCCATCGGGGCCATGAATGAGGGGGATATGCGCGAATACCGGCACATCCCAGCCCATGGCTTCGTAGATCACCATTTGCCGTCCGGCATTGTTGAGGTGGTCATCGCCACGAATGACATGGGTGACGCCCATATCGTGGTCATCTACCACCACGGCGAGGTTATAGGTGGGGGTTCCGTCGCTACGTAAAATCACGAGATCATCCAGCGCATCCGGGCCGAAACAGACATCGCCCTGTACAGCATCGCGGACGACGACTTCACCCTCAAGCGGAGCCATGATACGAATGCTGGGATTAACGCCGGCCGGAGGGGTTGGGAGCGCCGTGCCGTCTGATTGGGGGCGCCATTTACGGTCGTAGCGGAATGCTTCTCCTTTTGCTTCGGCTGCGGCGCGCTGCTCGGCAAGCTCTTCTGCGGTGGTATAGCAGTGATAGGCTTTGCCCTGCTGCACCAACATGGCGGCTACTTCTTTGTGGCGCTCTTCGCGCTCACGTTGATAGACAACGTCGCCATCATAAGAAAGCCCAAGCCAGTTAAGCCCTTTGAGAATCGCCTGATAGGCCTCGTCCGAATTACGGGCTGTGTCTGTATCCTCGATGCGCAGCTTGAACCTGCCGCCATGATGGCGTGCGAACAGATAGTTAAACAGCGCCGTGCGTGCACCACCAATATGGAGCATGCCAGTAGGCGAGGGGGCGAAACGGGTAATAACGGTCATGCGGTTCCTATCTTTACTGCGTTGGGCGCTTTTATAGCAGGCAGTTTTCAGTAATCCAGCGCTTCGTCGTTGCGAGGAATGGCACAGCATGGCAATAGCAAGGGAAGCAATGACGGAGTAATCCGATGAACCGAGTGCAAAACTGGTGGCGTGCCGAGGCTGAGCGTCATTTCCTTTGGCTTCCTATCTGCTTTGGAGCAGGGATTGGTCTTTATCTCAGCCTATCTGCAGAGCCATCGGTCTACCTGCTGACGACGCTGTGGCTGGCGGCGTTGGTACCAACAATCCTGCTTTGGCAAAAAGCACGGCCTGTTTGTATTGGCCTGATGGTGGCGCTGAGCGGCTTGCTTTGGGCGGGTGTTTTTACTCATATGACGCCGCAGCGTATCCTGCATGAGCCGCTCAGCGTGCGTTCTGTGATTGGTATTGTGAAGGATATCGTGCGTACCGAACACGGCTATCGCTTTACCCTCGACCACCTGACGATCGAAGACTTGCAGCCCGAGCGTACGCCCAACCAGATACGCCTCAGCATTCGGTTAAAAAAAGGCACAAGCCCAGCGCTACCACATATTGGCGATGGCATTCGCATACGTGCCGGGCTGCGTCCGCCGATGGGGCCAGCATTGCCGCACGGATTTGATTTTGCACGCTATTTCTACTTTCGCGATATTGGGGCGATTGGCTATGGGCTGCCCCCGTGGGAAGTAATTGCACAGGGGGCTAAACCGGGGCTGGTTAGTGACTTCAGCGATTGGCGGGTGCGCATTACCGAGGATATCATTACCACCCTTGGCGCCGGAAAGGGCAGTGGAGGGATTGCTGCCGGGCTGATTACCGGCGATGCGCGCGCCATCAGCGAAGAAGACTTTAAAGCACTGCGCGCCAGCAATCTGTATCACATCATTGCCATTTCGGGTGAGCACATGGTGGTGATTGCCGGGGTGATTTTTATCGCGCTTCGCCTGTTGGTGCTGGCACTGCCGCGGCGTTTTTCGCAGCGGCCAGAGGTAAAAAGTATCGCAGCGGCACTGACCTTGCTGTTGGTGACAGGGTATTTATTCGTCACTGGCCTGCCGATTTCTGCGGTGCGCGCCTATGTCATGATTTTTCTGGTATTGCTGGCGGTCATTTTGCAGCGGCGGGTGAATTCTATGCGCTCACTGGCCATCACGGCATTGCTGATGCTTGCCTACGACCCATCCGTGCTAATTGAGCCGGGCTTCCAGCTTTCTTTCGCCGCAACGCTGGCCATTATTACGCTGATCGAGACGACCTTGCTAAGGCCGCGTGCTTCGCCCGAGCCGGGGCGTATTCGTAAGGCAATGCGGCTGCTAACGACGATGCTTTGCATCAGTGTGGTAGCAGAGGCCGCCACTGCTCCGTTAGTGATTGCGCAGTTTAACAATTTTTCACTGTACGGTGTTTTGGCCAACATGCTGGCAACGCCGGTGGTGAGCTTGTTTTTGATGCCGACGGTTGCCCTCTATTTTATTTTGCTTCCCTTTGGGTTGGAGCATCTTGCTTTGGCATGCATGGACTGGGGTATTCAGGTCTTGCT
Source organism: Alphaproteobacteria bacterium (assembly GCA_030427685.1). Taxonomy (GTDB): domain Bacteria; phylum Pseudomonadota; class Alphaproteobacteria; order Rickettsiales; family UBA3002; genus QFOX01. The sequence goes on along the minus strand of JAUIBB010000003.1, from coordinate 30,385 downwards.
TGCTATTAGCCATTGGGTGGCGGGATTGCCGCATGCGCAAATGTTTGTTCCATCGCTCCCTTCCTATGGAATTGCGCTATTTGCACTTGGTTTGGCCTGGCTTTGTCTATGGCAAACACGTGTGCGTTTAGCGGGGCTGGTAGCGATTGTTTTAAGTGTCGCGACCATTGGCAGCAATCAATTGCCGGATATGCTGGTGGGCGAGCAGCTCAAGCAAATCGTTATCCGCACAAGCGAGGGGTATGCTCTGGCCCGAGGGCGCGCCAGCTCCATGATTCCAGAATTATGGGCAAACGGGCTGGGCTACGATATGTTGCCCGAGGCCGATAAGCCGGCATGGCGCTGTGACCGTCAGGGCTGCGTAGCGCAGATCAATGGTAAGGTTATCGCATTTCCAATCGATCCTTCTGCATTGGCCGAAGACTGCACGCATGCCAGTTTGATTTTAACCAGCTATTGGCGTATGCGCTGCCCGGAGTCGCAGGCAGCGGTCATGGATGCGCGGGCATTAAGAGGAAGCAATGTCGTTGCGTTCTGGTTTGATAAAGACACGATGCGCTATGAGGCCAGCAGCGATTGGCAGGGCAAGCGACCATGGCGTGCTTCGGTGATGCATGGGGTTGAGATAGAGTAAGCGCTAATGCGCCAGAAGGCGCTCGGTGGCGGCTTGTATATCCTCTTCACGCATGAGCGCTTCGCCTACCAGGAAACAGTGCATATTCGCCTGGCGCATCCGTGCAATATCTTCGGGGGTGCTGATGCCGCTTTCGCAGACAGCCGTGTAGCCTTCGGGAATCTGCGTTGCCAGTGTCTCGCTGGTAGCAAGGTCAATTGCCAGCGTTTTGAGGTTACGGTTGTTAACGCCAATAAGCCGCGATGTCAGCTGCGTAAGTGCGCGCTCCAGTTCGGCGGCGTCATGCACTTCAACCAGCACATCCATGCCCAGCGCATGGGCAAGTGCGTCCAGCTCTTTGGCTTGTGCATCCGAGAGTGCGGCCATAATCAGCAGCACAGCATCCGCTCCGATGCTCCGGGATTCAAGGATCTGGTAAGGATCGAGCATGAAGTCTTTACGCAATACAGGGAGGGAAACGGCAGCCCGTGCAGCGATCAGGTCGTCACAGCTGCCTTGAAAATAAGGGGCATCGGTTAGCACTGAAAGGCAGGTCGCGCCTGCATTTGCATAGCTGCCTGCAATGGCCTTAGGAGAAAATTCCTCGCGAATCAGCCCACGGCTGGGGGAGGCTTTTTTGATTTCGGCAATTAAGCCAACATCGCCAGTGGCAATGCGCTTTTTCAGGGCGCTGTGAAAGCCACGCGGTGGGGTGGCTTGCAATGCCTGTTCATACAGGGCTGCTTCGGAAACCAGGTTTTTTTGCGATGTGATATGCGACAGCTTCGCTGCGCAGATTTCTGTGAGCCGATCACTCATCTTCGTGGCTCATTCGTACCAGCTCATCCAGTTTGCGCCGGGCATCGCCGCGCGCAATGCAGCTACGCGCCAGTGTGACACCTTCATAAAGGGTGGGCGCGCGTTCTGCCACCATCAGCGCCGCAGATGCATTTAGCAACACCGCATCCAGATAGGGGCTATCCATGCCGCTCAACACATCGCGCATGGCCTGCGCATTTTGCATGGCATTTCCACCGATAAGGGTACGGCCTTCATGGAGTGTCAGCCCCGCGTCCTGTGGGCGGATAGACGCATAGCTGATGGCTCCATCAGCCAGCTGTGCCACGTGGCTGTTGCCAGTAATCGAAAGCTCATCCGTGCCATCGTCGCCATGTACGACCATCACATTTTTATGGCCAAGCATTTGCATGGTCTCCGCCACCAAGGCGCAATACTCCGGTGCGAAAACGCCAATCAATTGCCGTTTGACGCGTGCAGGGTTACAGAGTGGGCCAATCAGGTTTAAGATGGTGCGTTTGCCGATGGCCTTGCGAATAGGTGCCAGCCGAGCAAAGCCAAGGTGAAAATTAGGCGCATACAGAAAGCTAAGGCCGATTTTTTCAAGCATATGGGCGGCATGCTCGCGGCTGACCTTGGTGTTGACACCTAACGCTTCCAACACATCGGCGGAACCAGAGGGGGAGCTCACCGCGCGGTTGCCATGTTTGGCAACCTGCACGCCTCGCGCCGCCACCACAATCGCCGCGGCGGTAGAGATGTTATAGGTCATGCGCCCATCGCCACCGGTGCCGCAGCAATCAATGGCTTCGGGAAATTCTGGGAAAGGCATCACCCGCGCCATTACGGCATCGACGGCACCTGCCAGCACATGGGGGGTTAGTAACCCCATATCCTGCTCGCTCAGGTAGCTAACGGCATCGGCATCGCTGATGCCGCCATCCAGCAGGCGGCCGATAAAGTGCTCCATGTCCGAACGTGCGCTCATAAAACCATCAAAAAATTACGCAGCAGGTCATGCCCGTGCTCGGAGGCAATGCTCTCCGGATGAAACTGTACGCCGAATACTGGCTGGGTCTTGTGGGCAAGTCCCATGATAGTGCCATCCTCCGTTTCGGCTGTGATGTCAAGACAGTCCGGCAGTGTCGCGCGATCAACAATCAGGGAGTGGTAACGTGTGGCGGTAAAAGGTGATGGCAGGTTAGCAAAAATTCCTTCTCCGGTATGTTGGATCTGGCTGGTTTTTCCGTGCATCACTTGCGGCGCACGAATCACATTGCCGCCATAGCTCTGGCCAATCGACTGATGGCCAAGGCATACACCAAGCAACGGAATTTTTCCCTGATTTCGGGCAATCAGCTCAAGGCAGATGCCGGCGGTATCTGGTGTAGCAGGGCCGGGGGAAATTACGATGCCGTTTGGTTTTCGGTCAAAGGCGGCCTGCACATCCAGCGCATTGTTACGAACCACTTCAACCTCGGCTCCAAGTGCCTGAAGGTAATGCACCAGATTATAGGTGAAGCTATCGTAGTTATCGATGAGTAGGATGGATTTCATGCGGATGCTTTATCAGCATCACGCTGGCAGCGGAAGCTGCAATCCACTTTTTTTAGAAGATGGAATCAAACCAGGAGGAGTCTTCTTCGTTTTTGGGAAGCTCCAGCGGTTTACTGAGGCATTTCTTGCCAAAGCTGCTTTCGGCAAGGCCTTTGAGGTAAGCGCGGCGGAGCTTGCCGGCGAAATAGGCTTCCTCTACTTCGCGCTGGTGCCGGTTCGCGCCGGTAATACGGCGAATGATGCTGCGGAAAGGAAGGATGTTGGTCTGGCTGCGGATGGCACCCATCACCAGCCCACGGGCAAGGTCGATGCCGCTATTGGCAATCGAGGTGGTGTCGGGTATTTCAACATTCTGGACATCTGAGAGAATGCTTTCATTCGAGGCATACTTCACGCCCTTGGCTTTAATGTCGGGGCCAAGCAGCACTTCAAGTTCGGCCAGCTCTTTACGAATCTCTTCGCACTTGATTGGTTTTTTGGAGCGATAAGGATCTTCCGCGACCTTTTGAAGCAGCGGAGGAATTTCAATCTGTTTGACGTTAAGGTCATCCAGTGGCCCGGTGGCGGCATCGACAGCATCGTGCACGCTTTTTTCAGAGCTGAAGGTGATTTTATCGGAGCTGCTACCGCAGGCGCTGAGCAGCATCGTTGTCATGCAGAGAAAAACAACGTGACAGATGGGACGTGTAAACTGCGAATGTTGCGCCATGGCTTTCATGGATAATTATACCAAAAAAGCAGCGAGAACTCTAAGCTATTCGGCGTTGCGACGCAGCAATTCGTGCATGCATTGCGGCAAAAAAAGCAGGTTAGGCAAATTTTCCTGCTTCTTCAGCAGCTCGCATCACAGCTTTCGCTTTGTTGAGGGACTCCCGATATTCGGCTTTTGGGTCTGAATCCGCGACAATGCCACCGCCGGCTTGTACGATGACCTTGCCATCTTTCACCAATGCTGTGCGCAGGGTGATGCAGCTATCCATGGTGCCATCAGCTGCAAAATAGCCAACGCAGCCTCCATAATAGCTACGCTTTACTGGCTCCAGCGCGTCAATAATTTCAAGTGCGCGGATCTTGGGGGCGCCAGAAACCGTGCCAGCCGGAAAGCCTGCGATCAGGGCATCCACCGCATCATGCTCCGGGGCGAGGGTTCCCTCAACATTGCTGACGATATGCATGACATGCGAGTAATGCTCGATTTTCATATGCTCTGTTACGCGTACCTGTGCAGCGGCAGCAACGCGGCCAACATCGTTGCGGCCAAGGTCAAGCAGCATCAAATGCTCGGCGCATTCTTTAGGGTCAGCCAGCAGCTCTGCGGCGAGCGCTTTGTCTTCCGCTGCGTTCTTTCCGCGAGGGCGGGTCCCGGCGATGGGGCGGATAGTAACCGTATTGTCGCGCAGTCGCACAAGGATTTCCGGAGAGGAACCCACCAGCGCATACCCGCCAAAGTCGAGATGAAACAGGAATGGCGAAGGGTTAAGGTGGCGCAGCGCCCGGTAGAGTGCAAAAGGTGGAAGTGCAAACGGGCTTTCAAACCGCTGTCCCAATACAACCTGGAAAACATCGCCAGCGGCGATATATTCTTTAGCGCGCGCAACCATGCCTGCATGCGCTTCTTCGCTCATGTTCGGCGTAAAGACACGCTCCTCAGTTGGGATATCTTTGTAGTAATTGCGTTGGTCAAGTGGGCCTTGCAGGCAATTAGCAATGGTTTCAATCCGTGCGACCGCTGCATCATAGAGGGCATTTGCATCACCCGCCGTTTCCCAGATCGCGGCGACGAGGTAGACGACGCCATCGACACCATCAAAAATCAGCTGCAATTGTGGACGGATAAAGCAGGCATCGGGGATGCCAATAGGATCTGGTTTGTTGCTGGGAAGGCGCTCCATCAGCCGCACCATATCATAGCCCATATAGCCGATCAGTCCGGCGGCCATGGGAGGGACATCAGCCGGTAGCTCCATGCGGTGTTCGGCTACCAGCCTGCGCAAGGTGCTCATACTATCGTCCCAGCTTGGGCTAAAGCTCTCATGCGTAAAGGGGGGGCTGGTCGAAATTTCCGAGCGGTTACCAAAGCAGCGCCACATCATGTCTGGCATCAGGCCAATAATTGAATAGCGGCCACGTGTTTCGCCGCCCTCTACAGACTCCAGCAGAAAGGAGGGGGCGGGAAACTGCTGCCGAAGTTTAAGCATGGCAGAGACAGGTGTTTCCAGATCCGAGACTCTCCGGGCGAACACAACCTGCGGCTTGCCTGTGGCATGAGTGCGGCAGAATTCCTCGCGGGAGGGACTAAAGCGCAGGGCGGTCACGGAGTTGCTTCAGTAGGTGCGCCATCTGCTGAGAGCAGTTGCGGATTGATAACGACCGGATGCTGTCGTGCAAATCGCGCAAAGGCACGCATTTGCACCGTTTGGTTTAGTTGCTCCGAAAGTGTGTCAGTGAGTTTTTGATCTAGTGTCAGTTGTGCCGCTGAAGGGCGATGAATCTCGGTGACGATAGCAATCATCTGGCCGCCATTTTCGAGCGTCAATGGGCCTGCGATGTTGCCCGGCTCATGCTCAAAAATTGCCTGACGCAAGGAAGTCGGAATCACCTCTTTGCCTGTTGGCTTTGCTTCATCCGATGGGCGGGAGAGGTGGTTGACCCGTTTAGCAGTCAGGTGGAAGCGTTTAAGCACCGACTGCCATTGGGTGCCACGCAGGTCCTGCTTATTCTCGGCGACCAGTTTGCCGAGAGCTTCGCGCACCTCCTGCATGCGTGCACGGGTAGCTTCACGGCGCTGTTGTTCGCGGACACGGGTAGTGACATCGTTTTTAACTGTTTCATAAGGCTGTGCCGCCGCAGGCTGCACCGCAGAAACATAAAGGATAACCGGGGCGCCTTTCGGGGTAATCATCAGGCCAGAGGTTTCCCCTTCTGTCAGCATGAACCCCTGTTCTGCGACGGTTTGGATGACATCATCCGTGCTGGTTTTAGCAAGTGCTTCCGTTGCCTTCAGAGTGTGCATCGGGGCAGAAATGCCTGCTTTCTTCAACGCTTCTTCCAGTTTCATGCCGGCAGCAAGGGCATCATCAATTACACCCTGTAGGTCATGCAGGGTGCGTTCGCGCTGTTCGCCGCGCAGGCGAGTCCGTAGCTCGGCTTTGCTGGCTTTAGGCTGTTGAACGGCAGCTGCTTCAAGCATTTCATCGGTGATGTTCTGGTCGATCAGCGCTTCAATCTGTTTTGGCTTTACCGTGACATAATCCAGCACACGCGTCTCAGGAGCCATATAAAGGATCGCCTTATTGCTCTCATAGAATGCCTGTAAGGCGTTGGAGTCAATTGTATGGGGCGCGGCAACCGGAGCAATCGTCACAACCCATGCATCCCGCATTTCCTGAGCAGTGGTAGCAGCCAGATTACGCACTGCCAGTGGTGGCACGACATCGCGCATATCCATGCTGGCAACCAAGAAGCGTGATGCACGCTCTGCCTTTAGTTGCTCCAACGCTTCGGCCTCGCTGAGTTGCTGTGATTGCAGGATGCTGCGAAAACGCTGCGCGCTAAAGCTTCCATCTGGATTCAGGAAGGCAGGTTCTTGCTTCAGTACCTGTCCAAGCAGCACATCGTTCACGTAAAAATGCAGGTCATGCAAGGCGAGTACAATCAGTTCCTGCTGTACCAGTTGACGCAAGATGCTGGCATCCAGCGCAGATGCATCCACATCGCCCATTCCCAGGGCCTGAATTTGGCGCGCCACTTGTGCGCGCTGTCGCTGAAAAGTTGCGATGCTGATACGCTCAGCACCGACTTTGGCGGCATAATTGACGCCGCCACCGCGAATCATATCGCCGACCCCCCACATGGCAAAGCTAACAACTAGAAGTAACATCAGTATTTTAGAGATGATGCCGGAGGAGAAGTTGCGCATGGAATTCATCATAATGGGGCTCGTGCGAGTATGAAGAGGTGGAATGGGCAAAGGTGTACGGAACGCTTCCCCTTTTGTCAAAGGGTTGACGAGGGTGGCCTGGGCACGATAATGCTTTGCCCATGAAAACAGGTAGAACATGGCTGATTGCCAATTGGAAAATGAATGGAAATGCACAATCGGTGCGCGATTACACCTATGCGCTTGCAGCGCTTGCGGGGCAGGCACCACTTTCGCTTAATGTCGTCTATTGCCCTCCAGCGCCGTATTTGGCGGTCGCGTCACATATGCTTCCACAGAATACACGGCTGCAATTGGGTGGACAAACCTGTCATGCCGAGCCAGCCGGTGCTTTTACCGGCGAAATCAGTGCTCCCATGCTGGCCGACAGCGGCGCGCGTTATGTAATCCTTGGGCATTCCGAGCGGCGTGCGATGGGCGAAAGTGATGATGCCGTTGCAGCGAAGGCGGCTGCAGCGCTTGCGACGAAGATGGTGCCGGTGCTGTGCGTGGGAGAAAGCCTTGCCAGCTACCAACAAAAAACAACGCTGGCGACACTGGACCAGCAACTGACCCTGTTGGCCCCCTTCGTGGCAGCGGGCGCCTTGATTGCCTACGAGCCGATCTGGGCAATTGGTAGTGGCCTGACGCCTACGCTGGAAGAAATAGGAGCGGTTCACCAGCATATTAAATCAGTGCTTGGCAGTGAAACTTCGGTGCTGTATGGAGGCTCGGTGAACGCTAAAAACGCTAAGGAAATACTGGGCTTACCAGAGGTCTCCGGCGCATTGATTGGCGGTGCCAGCCTTGAGGTGGCAAGCATGCACAGCATTATCCGCGCTGCTCTGGGCGCTTAGTAAAGGAAGACAATGGAACAGGTTTTATTGGTAGTACACGTCATCATCGCTGCAGCCCTGATTGGGATGGTATTATTGCAGCGATCGGAAACGGATGGCTTCGGTCTTGGCGGCGGTGGCGGATCCAATCTGCTGTCCGGGCGTTCGACCGCTAACCTGTTGACCCGCACCACGGCAATTCTGGCGGCGCTGTTTATTATTAACTCGCTGGTGCTTTCGATTCTGGCTTCACGGCATGGCCATGATTCGCTTGTGGATACATTGGCACAGGCTGAATCGCAGGACGCTGGGTCTGAAGCTGTGGTACCAGCCATCGGGAAAACAGAAGACGCAGCAGAAACGCCAGCAGCACCCGCGGTGCCAAATGCAGATGCTGCGCCTGCTAAGTCATCCAGCACGCATTCCGGTACTTCTGGCAGCAACAAAGCAGCGCATAAGAAGTAAGCGGTATCAGTGGGAAGGTGCCGCCGGTTTGATTCGGCAAGGCATTCGTGAATAAAAACCCGAACCTGTTCGGGAAGTTAAGAGAATAACAGAGTCATTAAAGGGGTACGGTAGGCCATGCCAACACGGTTTATTTTTATTACGGGTGGTGTGGTTTCGTCGCTTGGCAAAGGTCTTTCAGCCTCATCGCTGGCGGCATTATTGCAGGGGCGTGGCTTTAAGGTGCGCTTGCGGAAACTCGATCCATACCTCAACGTCGATCCGGGAACGATGAACCCAACCCAGCACGGCGAAGTCTTCGTAACAGAGGATGGGGCAGAGACCGATCTGGATCTCGGCCATTACGAACGCTTTACCGGGGTCGATGCCAAGAAAACCGACAACATCACGGCTGGTCGTATTTACTCCACCTTGCTGTCGAAAGAGCGCAAGGGTGATTATCTGGGCGGCACCGTGCAGGTGATCCCGCATGTCACAAACCTGATTAAAGAATTCGTGACGCGCGATGCCAATAAAGAGGATTTTGTCCTGTGTGAAATTGGTGGAACGGTGGGAGATATCGAGGGGCTGCCCTTCTTCGAGGCTATTCGTCAGCTTGGGTACGAGCTGGGGCGCGACCGCGTGATTTACCTGCATGTGACGCTGTTGCCTTACGTGGCGGCGGCCAAAGAGCTGAAAACCAAGCCGACCCAGCACTCCGTCAAAGAGCTGCGTTCGATTGGTATTCAGCCGGATGTTATTGTCTGCCGTGCGGATCGTGAGATCCCGATTGGCGAAAAGAAAAAAATCGCGCAATTCTGTAACGTTCGCGAAGAGTGCGTGATTTCAGCGCTGGATGCGACCTCTATCTATAAAGTGCCCAAGAATCTGCATCTCGAAGGGCTGGATGAGCGGGTGCTGCAACATTTCAAAATGAAATCCAAGGCCGAGCTGTCGCTGAAAGACTGGGAGCGCATCGTTACGCGCTTTGAATCGCCGCGTGGTGAAGTCAATATTGCGCTGGTAGGTAAATATACCAGCCTTGGCGATGCCTATAAATCCCTCACCGAAGCGCTGGATCATGCGGGGATCGAGCACAACGTACGGGTCAACGTAAAGTGGCTGAATGCCCGGGTATTTGAATCAGCCGATGCGGAGAAAAAGCTGCAAGGGGTCGATGCGATCCTGGTGCCCGGCGGGTTTGGTGAAGAAGGCGTGAAGGGAAAAATCGCGGCAGTGAAATATGCCCGTGAAAATAAAATCCCTTATTTCGGCATCTGTTTCGGCATGCAAATCGCGGTTGTTGAAATGGTTCGCAACCTGTTGGGCGTCAAAGACGCAACGTCGAGTGAATTCCACGCCGCTCCAACCAAAGACCCACGCGGACAGGTTGTCGGGTTGATGACCGAGTGGGAGCAGGACGGCGCAACCGAAAAGCGCAGCAGTGGCGGCGATCTGGGCGGTACAATGCGCCTTGGTGCGTTCCCATGCAGCCTGCAAGCTGGCAGCCTTGCTTATAAAATTTACGGCGAAGCAAAAATTTCGGAGCGTCATCGTCACCGTTACGAAGTGAACATGAATTATGCCGAAGAATTGCGTGAGCACGGGGTAGTATTCTCCGGCACATCGCCCGATGGAAAACTGCCGGAGATCGTGGAGATCAAGGGGCACCCATTCTTCATTGCGGTACAGTTCCACCCGGAATTCAAGTCGCGTCCGTTTGATGCTCACCCAATATTCTCGGGCTTCGTGAAGGCGGCAAAAGAATACAGCAAAACAGCCGCAAAAGTGGGAGAGGCCGCATGAGTAAGCATCACCACGTCTCTGCCGGGAATGTAACATTTGGCAATGATTTGCCACTCGCATTGATTGCTGGCCCATGCCAGATGGAGTCGCGCGACCATGCGGTGGATGTCGCCGGCAAACTCATGGAAATAGCGCAGGCACGCAATATCGGGCTCGTGTATAAAACCAGCTACGATAAGGCAAACCGCACCTCCCTTACCGGTAAGCGCGGGATTGGCCTTGAAAAATCGCTCCCGGTTTTTGAAGAGATTAAAAAGCTGTTCGGCTGTCCCGTCCTCACCGATGTTCATGAGATCGAGCATTGCGCGGTAATGGCGCCGGTGATCGATATCCTCCAGATCCCTGCTTTTCTTTGTCGCCAGACAGACCTATTGGTGGCGGCGGCTAATACGGGTTGCGTTGTGAACATCAAAAAAGGCCAGTTTCTTGCGCCCTGGGACATGAAGAATGTCGCAGCAAAAGTAGCCGATTCGGGAAATAGCAATATCATGCTGACCGAGCGTGGCGTCTCCTTTGGCTATAATACGCTGGTCAATGATATGCGCGCATTACCGATTATGGCCGCGACGGGCTATCCGGTGATTATTGATGCCACCCATTCAGTGCAGCAGCCGGGTGGGCAGGGTACCAGTTCTGGCGGTCAGCGTGAATTCGTGGCAACGATTGCGCGTGCAAGCGTCGCTGTAGGCGTGGCAGGTGTTTTTATAGAAACGCACCCGGATCCCGACAATGCACCCAGCGATGGCCCGAACATGGTCAAGCTGACGGACCTTCCTGCGCTGCTCGAGCAACTGCAGGCGTTTGACACACTGGCGAAAAAATTTGCAGCTTAGGCCAGCGCGCGATGCTTAGGCGTTGACGAAGGCTGGGTCTTTCCTGCCTAATGAGGCAGCTTCATTGGTTCACGAGGGATCCATGCAATTTTTTCCGGCAATTGTATCTGGCTTTAGGCAATATGTTACCATCAAGGGGCGCGCACCGCGGTCAGCCTACTGGTACTGGATATTATTCTATATTCTTCTCAATCTGGTTTGCGTCAATATTGATAATTTCCTTGCGGGTGGAACGATGACGCCCGATCACCAGTCCGGGCCAGTCGAACTTAGCTTCTTGCTGCTTGTTTTCTTACCCACGATTGCGCTCAGCGTTCGGCGGCTGCATGATATTAACCGTAGTGGCTGGTGGTTGCTGATTGCCACGATTCCTGTCATTGGCGCGATTGTGTTAATTATCTGGCATTGCACCAAGGGAACCGAAGGTGACAATCGCTTCGGGGCAGATCCGCTGGCGACAGCACAATAAGTGCACGCGCACTTGACGCCTATTCTCGCTGCTCTTAAACAGTCGGGGACGGTTGTTTCATAAGGAGTTCCCATGTCCACGATTCAAAATCTCATTGCCCGCGAAATTCTTGATAGCCGCGGCAACCCAACCGTCGAGGTGGATGTGATCCTTGACGATGGCTCTATGGGGCGCGCAGCAGTTCCTTCCGGTGCTTCGACCGGGTCGATGGAAGCCGTGGAATTGCGGGATGGCGATGCTGCACGTTATCATGGGCGTGGGGTGCTCAAGGCCGTTAGCAACGTGATGGCGTTGATTCCATCGCTGCGTGGCCTCAATGCGCTCGACCAGATGCTGATCGATCAGGCCTTGCTCGAGACAGATGGCACTCCGAATAAGTCGAACCTCGGCGCAAATGCGATGTTGGGAATCTCGCTGGCAACAGCAAAGGCAGCCGCGCAAAGTGTGAATCTGCCGTTGTTCCGCTATATCGGTGGTGCCGGGGCAAGCATGCTGCCTGTGCCGATGATGAATATCATCAATGGCGGTGCACACGCAGATAACCCGATCGACATTCAGGAATTCATGATTATGCCGCTAGCGGCAAACAGCATGGCGGATGCAATCCGTATCGGGGCTGAAATTTATCATGTGCTGAAAAAGCAGCTCTCCGAAGCGTCGCTCAGCACCAGCATCGGCGATGAAGGCGGCTTCGCCCCCAACCTGAAAAGTGCAGAAGAAGCCTGTAAATTCATTTGTACGGCCATCGAAAAAGCTGGGTACAAGCCGGGGGATGATGTGGTGCTGGCACTTGATGCTGCAAGTACGGAATTCTATAAGAATGGCAAATATGAGTTGGTGGGTGAAGGCAAAAGCCTCGACGCTGCTGGGATCATCGCCTACTACGAAAACCTTGTTTCCCAATTCCCAATCGCTTCGATTGAAGATGCCTGCGCCGAAAACGATCACGAAGGCTGGGCAGAAATCACCAAAACCATGGGCGATCGCGTGCAGTTAACGGGCGATGATCTCTTCGTCACCAATACGCAAATTCTGGCAGAGGGAATCCAGAAAGGGCTGGCGAACGCACTGTTGGTGAAGCCCAATCAAATCGGCACATTGACCGAAATGCTGGAGGCAGTAGAGCTCGCACACCGTAGCGGATACCGCACGGTGATGTCGCACCGCTCCGGCGAAACAGAGGATGCAACCATCGCCCATCTGGCCGTTGCCAGCAATTGCGGCCAGATCAAAACCGGCGCGCCGTGCCGTTCCGACCGCACAGCAAAATACAATGAACTCATCAGAATTGAAGAAAATCTTGCAGGATCAGGGCGTTACTCTGGAAAGCCCGCTTCAAAATAACGGTGAAAATTGTTTGTGATTGCCCGACTGCTGTGGCAGTCTGCCGCAAGTTTAAAAGAGTGTGTCATCCGGTAGCCTTGCTGCTTAGGGTGACCAACCAGAGGAGGCGACCATCGCAATCCATTTTCATATTGGTGATTTACCGGCATCGGTTACGTTTAAGGGCGATATCGCCGTTGATACGGAAGCCATGGGGCTCAACAATCACCGTGACCGCCTATGCCTGATCCAGCTTTCCGACGGAGAAGGGGACGAGCATCTGGTGCAGTTTCTGCCCGGCCAGTACGATGCGCCCAATCTGAAGAAACTATTGGCAGACCCAAGTAAGACAAAGCTCTACCATTTTGCCCGGTTTGATGTGGCCATCATCAAACGTTATTTGGGGGTTGTGGCCGGGCCTGTTTACTGTACCAAGATTGCTTCACGTCTGACACGTACCTTCACTGACCGTCACGGTTTTAAGGAGCTATGCCGCGAGTTGATTCAGGTAGATGTCTCCAAACAGCAGCAAAGCTCAGATTGGGGGCAGGTAACTTTAACGCCTGAGCAGCAGGAATATGCGGCCTCAGACGTGCGCTACCTTCACCAGCTACGCGAAAAGCTGAACGTGATGCTGGCGCGTGAGGGGCGAACAGAGCTGGCACAAGCCTGTTTTGACTTCCTTCCAGCCCGTGCCGAGCTTGACCTCGTCGGATGGCCGGAAATTGATATTTTTGCGCATTAATCATGATCAAAAACGCACAGAACATACCTCCGGCCGACCAATTGCTAGCCGTTGCCCGTGATACCATCGCGCGTGAGGTCGAGGGGCTGAACGCCATCGCCGCGGCGCTGGATGATCGTTTTATTACGCTGGTCGAGAAAATTGCCGGGCTGAAGGGGCGCGTGATCATCAGCGGTATGGGAAAATCGGGGCATATTGGCCGTAAGATTGCGGCGACCCTCGCTTCAACAGGCACGCCCGCTTACTTTGTGCATCCGTCTGAAGCCAGCCATGGGGACCTTGGCATGATTACGCCGGATGATCTGGTGCTGTGCCTTTCCAATTCCGGTGAAACGCATGAGCTGCGCGATGTTATCGCCTATACGCGCCGCTTTTCGGTGACATTGGTGGCGTTGGTGCGCCGTAAAACCTCGCTCCTGGTTGAGGCTGCGGACATTGCCATTGTGCTGCCCGAGGTGCCGGAGGCATCACCCGTTGGTGCGCCAACGACCTCTACCACGATGATGCTGGCGTTTGGTGACGCGTTGGCCGTGGCGCTGATGGAGTATAAAGGCTTTTCACGCGAGAATTTTGGGACATATCACCCTGGCGGCAAGCTTGGCACCCAATTCCTACGTGTCGCGAACCTGATGCATGGCGAAGAAGAGCTTCCGCTTGTAGCGGATACGCTGAAAATGCAGGAGGCCATCCTGACCATGACTGCCAAGCGTTTTGGCTGTGCCGGAGTCGTGGATGCAGCAGGGGAGTTGGCCGGCATTATTACCGATGGTGATTTGCGCCGTAACATGGGCGACGGGCTGATGGATCAGCGGGCGGCTGATGTCATGAACCGCACGCCCATTACCATTCAGCCAGATACTCTGGCAGCAGAAGCGCTGTCGATCATGAACAGCAAATCCATCACCTGCCTGTTTGTGGTGGCAGATAAAAAACCCGTGGGTATCTTGCATATCCATGACTGCCTGCGTGCAGGGGTAATGTAAGTATGGGCGCTGAAGACGCACCGCCGCCTCCACAAAAAAAGGGGCTTTCCGCAAATTGGGCGGTAACAGAAGTTGATCACCTTATTTCTGCCTTAGGGCGCTACACGCATTTTGTGCTGCTGAGCAAAATGTTTCTGGCCCTGCTGGTCTTGGGGCTGGTGGTTGCATTGATCGGGGTGCCGCTGCTGAGTAAAGATCGCTCAGGCATTCGGGTTTCCTTTATTGATAATGGCGTGCATAAATCAAAGGATGCGGCGCGTCCGGTAATGAGCCGCCCTAAATATCGGGGTATTAATGACCGGGGCGAGCAGTACACTGTCCGTGGCATCCGTGCCACGCAGGAAACGCAAAACCGTATTCTGATCGAACAGGTGGATGCCGAGCTAAATACCCTGAAAGGCGGCTGGCGACACCTGACGTCAGACCGTGCAAATTACCATCAGGAAACCAAAATAATTGAGCTGACAGGCAATGTCACCCTCACCGACGATCAGGGCTATAGCTTCTTGTCACAACAGGCAACGGTGGATGCAAAAACAAGCCGTGTCGTTGGAAATGAGCCGGTTTCAGGGCGTGGGCCGCTGGGTAACATACTTGCCAGTGGCTTTGAAATCATAGATAATGGCAGCCATATTATCTTCACTGGCGAGGATGAGCCCGTGCGTGTGCATATCGACCGGAAAAAGAAGTGATGCGATGATGAAAAAAACATGGATTGCCTTGCTGGTAACGGCAATGCTGGGAATGCAGGCGCAGGCAGAAAAAATGCCTCCTGCCGCAGCGAAGCAGCCTGCGGCAGCGCCGTTGGCAAAAGAGCAGCCAATCAACATCTCCTCGGATAAGCTGGATGTGCTGCAGAACGAGCACAAGGCCATTTTTACAGGGAATGTGATTGCTACGCAGGGCACAACCAATATGCGTTCACATAAAATGACTGTTTACTATCGTGACGCTTCAGCGGGTGCCGCTACGCCAGATGCCTCTGGTGCGCAGGGAATTTCACGCATCGACGCTGAGGGAGATGTGGTTTTTACCACGCCGGGAGAAGCAGCGCGTGGCACATTGGCTGTCTATCATGTGGATGATGATACCATCGACCTGACCGGGCCTAACGTGACGCTAACGCGTGAAGGTAACATCCTCAAAGGCACGCATTTAATTTACAATATGGCCACCGGGCGCAGTGTGCTGACCTCAGGAAATGGCGCAGTGGTCGGTGGAAAACCAGCACGTGTACGTGGCCTGTTCGTTCCCAAATCAGCCGAAAAGACTAAGCCTGCGGTGGTCAAAAAAACACCCGATACGCCGTCGAGCGAACAGAAGGTACCTTAGCGCATGGTAGATGATAAAGATAAAGGCCTGGGCAAGGGCTGGTTGGTGAAGCCCCCCAAAAAAGCAGCTGCGAAGTCTGTTGATGAAGCCCCTGAGGGCGCAGCGAAAATAAAAAACACGCATGATATTATGTCGCTTACGCCGGGCGAAAAGCCAGAAAGTGTAACGGCAGAGACTGAAGTCTCAGAAGCCCCCGCCGAGCCTGAAGCAAAGGTGTTGTCCTTGCCGGCAACCGCAAAGCCCGAGCCTAAAAAGCCTCTGCTGGTTGAAAAAAACTCGGGGCTTTCGGTTAAAAATCTTGGAAAGCAATACGCCAAGCGTCCCGTGGTGCGAAATGTTTCGCTCTCACTACAGCGTGGCGAGGCTGTTGGCCTCCTTGGCCCTAACGGTGCCGGAAAAACCACCTGCTTTTATATGATTACAGGGCTGGTGAAGCCAGACTATGGCAGTATCTATCTGGATGGGGCCGATATCACCAAATTGCCTATGTACCGCCGTGCGCGGCTGGGCATCGGCTACCTGCCCCAAGAGGCCAGCATTTTTCGCGGATTGACGGTTGAGCAGAACATTAAGGCGGTGCTGGAAGTGAGCGTGACCGATGTCGCGCGGCGGGAAGCAATGTGTGACGAGCTTCTGGCGGAATTTTCTATCACGCATTTGCGTAATTCTCCGGCATTGTCGCTATCCGGTGGCGAGCGCCGCCGGGCAGAGATTGCCCGCGCTCTGGCAGGAATGCCTTCGTTCATCCTGCTTGATGAGCCGCTGGCGGGGATTGACCCGATCGCCATTTCTGATGTGCGGGATCTGGTAAAACACCTGAAAGATCGTGGCATCGGCGTGTTGATTACAGACCACAACGTACGCGAAACACTCGATGTTATCGAGCGCGCCTACATCATTCATGATGGCACGGTGCTGATGGAGGGTAGCCCTTCCGATATCGTCAATAATGAAGAAGTCCGACGGGTCTATTTGGGCGATCGTTTTAGTCTGTAATTTTCGTTAATACATGCGCATGGCAGCTTGAGTCTGAGCGTAAATTACGCTACCGTTTTTCTATGGTCGGTCTTAAACAGGAAATTCGTCAATCCCAGCAATTGGTGATGACACAGCAGCTACAGCAGTCGATCAAACTGTTGCAGCTCTCGGCCATCGAGCTTCAGGAATATATCGACGAAGAACTGGAAAAAAATCCGCTCCTTACCAAAGAAGAAAGTGAGCCGGATAACCCGGAAGAAAATGCTGAGTCACAAGCCAGCCCAGAAAACCCGAGCGAAGAAGCACGCGAAATTGATGTTTCTGATAAAGACTATTCCGTCGCAGAATCGCTGGAGGATGAAGCCTTTGGTGAAGAATGGACGCAAGGAGACTCTGTTGGTATTGGCGAGGTGAGCGCAGGCGCGCATGGCGCAACCGGAGGCTATGAAAACGAAGAAGGCTACGGAATTGAAGGTGCCAGCGCGCGCGAACAAACCCTGCGGGAGCACCTTATCGCCCAGATTCATATGGATATCGTGGATCCGGTGGAGCAACGCATCGCGGAACAGCTCACCGATCTGCTCGATGATGCAGGGTATTTGCGTGAAGATATCGCCGCCCTCGCGAAAACTCTTGGGCTGGAAGCAATTGAAATCGAAGCTGTTCTTGTCCGCCTTCAACAAATGGAACCTGCCGGTGTATTCGCGCGATCGTTGGCAGAGTGCCTGCGTCTGCAACTTGAGGATATGAATCGGCTTGATCCGGTCATTGATATTTTTCTCGATAATCTCGACATGATGGCAGAAGGAAAATTAAAGGAGCTGCAAAAAAAATGTGGCGTCGATGCGGAAGATTTTACGCAGATCCTTGCTGATATCCGTCGCTGCAACCCCAAGCCGGCAATGGGCTTTGCGGCAGAAGATGCGCAAACGGTCATCCCGGATGTTATTGTCCGTCGTGCAAAAGAAGGTTGGCATTTAGAGCTGAATCCAGACGCCCTGCCGCGCGTCCTTATCAATAAGCGCTATGCAGCCGACGTGAAGGCGCGCAGCGACGATAAAGAGGCTAAAAAATACATGACCGAGCAACTGGCCAATGCCAGTTGGTTGATTCGGGCACTTGACCAACGCGCCAATACCATCCTCAAAGTGGCAACGGAAATTGTTACGCAGCAGGATAAATTTCTGAAGCATGGCATCCGCTTCCTGAAGCCGCTGGTGCTGAAGGATATTGCTGCCGCCGTCGGAATGCATGAATCCACCATCAGCCGGGTGACAACTTCTAAATACATGGCGACACCGCGCGGTACGCTGGAGCTGAAATTTTTCTTTACTTCGTCCATCAATGCCTCGGGTGGTGCGACCGATTTCTCCAGTAAAACCGTGATGTACTATATCAAAGAGCTGGTCGCCAACGAGACCGCAAAAGAAATTCTTTCGGATGACGCTATCGTGAAGCGATTGAAAGATCGCAACATTGATGTTGCTCGGCGCACGGTGACGAAATACCGCGAAGAAATGTCCATTCCCTCATCGGTGATTCGCCGGCGGCAAAAAGCCAGCCAGTAGCAATTGTCATAGAAGCTTCATATTCAGCGCTAAATTTCGCATTATGGTCTGCTCTCAGAACATGACCTATGGATGAGGATGTATGAAGCCGACGCTCAATATATTGCTGGATGCGCAACAGAACTTTGCCGGATTTACCCTTTCCCTTGGAGGGGAAGTGAAGGTGGCGCTCAGCCGGAACGAGGATGGCCAGACCTTCTCGCTGAACAAAACCATGGAGGGCTTTCCGGAAAAGCTGACATTGCGCGATGCACTTTCAACACTTGCGATGGGGTTAAGGCAGGCGCAGTCCTATTGCATCAATGGTAAGCCCAGTAGTGAGCGCGATATTGTGGTTACTCTTGTCAATCAGGAGCTGAAGCATGGACTTTCCTCGCCCTATCTTGAGGGAATGCGGAAAGAGGGTGTCTCGACGGCTGCAATCGACCGCATCATCGCCAGCAAAACCTTCACGCGTGCCAATGAAGCCGAGCTGTGGGGGATGCTGCAGAAGCTGCACTACGCAGAATCCGAGGTTGCGATTGCAACGTCGGGCGGGATTCCGCTGATCGTGGCGTATAATGATGGTGTTTCGCATTATGCCGTGACCCGTGAGCCTGATGGCCAGTATGTACGGGATGATGGTCAGGATGCCCAGAAATACTCGCTAGACCAGCTGCTACAGCATACGAAGGCGTTTTCGGCAACGGTCAAGGGGCACCGTATCGATGGCCAGGACATGAGCGAAGCAAGCTTTAGCAAGGCTCTGCATGGTTACCAATTTTCTCTGAAAGAGGACTTGCTGGAAGAAAATGTAGATCGGCTGATGCACGATCAGGGCCTCAACGACAGCAAAAGTCGGGCCGGTAGGCAGCACCTGCATACGCTCCTGGCTACGAATCAGGTCAATCTCCATTCTGCGATGGAAGGGAAGGATATCGCAAAAGAGGATATTGGCGACCTTGCTAGCCAAAGCCACCTTCCCCAGGCGCTGCTGAAAGAGGCATTTAAGCGGATCCCAAGAAATTAAGTCGCGCAGTCGAGTCTCTTAACGAAAGCTTCATGTTTTTCCGCTAAAACGAAAAGTATGGCCGAAAAGCAGCGTTTCCTTCTGAATCTGGCATCAGGTGAGGGGAATATGGCGATTTGCCACGCCAACAACCTTCGAAACGGTATAAACTCACCGCATGACCGATGACCTTACACAGCGCCTGGCGCTTCTGGAATCTCAACTTGGCGCGCTGCGCCAACAGATTGCCGGAGAGGGGCAGGGAGCAGGTGTTCCTCTCACACCGGAAGCAGATCTTGCCGCATTGCTGGTACAATCCATCGAGGCGCTAACGCCGCTTAAGCCGCTGCTGGAAGATGATACCATTAACGACATTCTCATCAACGGTACGCGCAGCGTTTATATCGAGCGTGATGGGCGGCTTGAATGCACGGGCATTACGTTCTCAAGCGATGCAGACGTATTCAGCATTGCGCAGGCGATTGCGCAGCAGGCCGGACGAAGTGTAAACCTCCGTCGCCCTCTATTGGATGCACGGCTGGCAGATGGTAGTCGGGTTAATATCATTGCGCCCCCGCTTGCGGTGGATGGGACAACCATTTCAATTCGTAAATTTGCGCGTCATGGCATTACGCTCGACCGTATGGCTGCGCAAGGCAACATGTCGCTTGCGCTTTCAGAGCTACTAAAAGTCGTGGGCCGTTGTCGCTTGAATGTGGTGATTTCCGGCGGTACCGGCTCTGGTAAAACAACCCTGCTTAATGCGATTTCTGAATTTATTGATCCGAATGAGCGGGTGGTGACGATTGAGGACGCGGCAGAGCTTCGGCTTCAGCAGCCGCATGTGGTGCGGCTTGAAACCCGTCCCATGCGCCAGCCGCATCAGGAAGATGAGGTCAGCATGCGCGACCTGATGAAAAACGCACTACGGATGCGCCCAGACCGCATTATCGTCGGTGAGGTGCGTTCATCAGAAGCCTTCGATATGATGCAGGCCATGAATACAGGGCATGAAGGCTCGCTCACAACGATCCATGCAAACCATCCGCGCGATGCTATTGCACGGCTTGAAAACATGATCGTGATGGCAAACCTGAACTTGCCAATACAGGCTATTCGAGCACAGATTGCCTCTGCCATTAACCTCTTTATCCAGGTGAGCCGGATGCGCGATGGCCATCGCCGCATTACCTATGTCAGCGAAATTTGTGGCATGGAGGGTGACATTATCAGCATGCAGGATCTCTTCACATTCCAGAGCAAAGGTGAAGGCGCAGATGGCAGGCTGATGGGCGACTTTAAATGGAGCGGTATTATGCCGCGCTTCTTGCGTCGTGCGGCCTATTACGGTGAAAGCGATCGCTTGTCTGAAGCGCTGGGGGTTAAATTGCCAAAGCTCTAACCCTATCTTAGTGGGCACTTCCATTTATCTTCCGTGATAGCGCTTGGCTATTCTCCGAAAAAGGTCTAAAATCAGACGATAGAAAATTCTACCCAACCTTCAACTTCCCAATGAAAAGAGGAATTTATGCAGTTTCACATTTCCGGCCGGCATGTCGATCTTGGCGAAGCATTCCAGCAACACGTAGAGAAGCGCCTGCAAGACGGGCTGAATAAGTATCTCGACCGTATCGTGAGCGTGGATGTTGTGGTCTCGAAAGAGGCGCATCACCAGTACCGCGTTGATATTCACGCGAACACAGGTACCCATGCTGGGCTTATCCTTAAAAGCCAGGGGGGCGCGAATGAAATTTACGCTGCCTTTGAGGATGCAGCCACCAAGGTCGAAAAACAACTGCGTCGCTATAAGCGTCGCTTGAAAGACCATCACGGCAACGACCGCAGTAGCCTGCGTGCGATGAATGCGCGTAAATATATCCTGAAGCCTGAGATGGACAGTGAAGAGCTGGACGAGAAGGGCGCACCTGTTGTCGTGGCAGAGAAATCAACTGCGATCCAGACGCTTACCGTAAGCGAAGCTGTCATGAAAATGGACCTGGCCGATCTTCCTGCCCTGATGTTCCTGAATGCAGGCAGTGGCCGTGCAAATGTGGTTTATCGCCGGGTTGATGGCAATATTTCATGGGTTGATCCAGAAGAGGTGGCCGCTTAATGACTGAGTTAGATCCGAATGTCCCCCTGCATGCTTCTGCGTTTTCATACAAAGGGGCGGGGTGTCTGGTGCTGGGTGCATCGGGTACCGGGAAGTCGCGACTGGTAGCGGAAGCCGTTCTGATGGGCGCCAAACTGGTGGCAGATGACCGTCTCATGCTGGAGCCTATGATGGGGATGCTGGCAGCCGTTGCCATCCCCGAGCTGGCTGGTGTGCTTGAATTGCGTGGCCTTGGTATTGTGAAGATGAATGATTTCGCAACCAAGCAAATGCTGCACCTGATTATTGAGCTTGATCCTTCAGCCGATACACGTTTGCCAGAGCCAGAAAAACGCACATTTCATGGCATTGAGGTGCCCTATCTAAAGATGGCACCGCTGCCTCAAACATCGGTAGCATCGGTGCTGCTTTATGTGCTGGCAATGCAAGAAGGTCGCGTCTTGCCAACAGATTGGCGTCCTAACGTGGCTTAGGCTGAGTAATGATTGCAATTCATGTAAGGCTGGCTTAAAGCCACTCGTATGATTGGAATCATTATCATTACACATGGCGCGCTGGGGTCGGAATTGATTGCCGTCGCCGAGCATGTGGTTGGCCGACAAAAGAACCTGTCGGCAATTTCCATTGGCCCTGAAGATGATATCGAAAATCGCCGTAACGAAATCCTCGCCAAAATCGCTCAGATTGATGAGGGAGAAGGCGTGGCGCTGCTTACGGACATGTTCGGGGGCACCCCTAGCAACCTTGCTATCTCTGCGATGGTGCCAGACAAAGTCGAGGTGGTTGCCGGCGTGAATGTGCCGATGCTGATTAAATTGTTAAGCGTACGCACGGCGCTCGATCTTCCGGCTGCGGTCTTAACCGCGCAAGAGGCTGGACGTAAATACATCAACGTCGCCAGTAACCTTCTCAAAAAGAGCTAGCAGTCGGGCTGTGGGGGAATATGGAAATCGCTCGCGCCACGATTTGTAATAAAAAAGGGCTGCACGCAAGGGCGGCGGCAAAGCTAGTGAAGCTGGCGGCAAGCTACGATGCGCAGATCGAGATCGTGCGCCTGCCGCGTGCCAACGAAAAGCAGGAAATGCCGCGTGCTGGGGCAACATCTATCCTTAGCCTCCTCATGCTAGCTGCGGAGCGCGGTGTAAATATCGAAATACACGGCGAGGGGCGTCAGGCCGAAGAGGCGTTGGCTGCTATTGTTGCGTTGGTCGAGCGGCGCTTTGAAGAGGATGAATAGCCTTGTCCAGTACAAGCGGGGCGTTTTTTCTTCTATTCACAGCCTGATTGAACAACAATAAAAACAGTCTCGGCTGTTGCGCTTGGAGCGCTATCTTGAAAAATGTCAATACACGAACCCAAAATATTTATTTTTCCTTGACCCTGTTTTTGATTGAACTATTAAGGCTGGTTTGCTTTTATATACCTGTCTTTGCGACGCCATTCGATCGCTGCCATAGGCACTCTGAATGATCGAAGGTACTACAATGAAAACACTCGGTTCTCACAGGGCAACCATAACGCAAAAGGTAGGTACGCATGTCATTGCACGCTCATTACATCATGGTTGAAGAAAAGCACACGAAACTCGAACAACGCATCGCCAATGAATTGCTGCGCCCATCGCCAGACTTCGCGATGTTGCAGACACTGAAAAAGCAAAAACTCCTCCTGAAAGAGGAATTGGCGCGGTTACGCCTGGTGGATAAAGCGCACTGGACTGCAGCTTAGTCGCGCTGGCGTGAAGGTCCAGATAGAGGCGCGCATACCGCGCCTCGTTTGGATCACGGATACCCCGCCCCATTTATGGATAGGTGGGTTTAGGCTCCGTCGCTGATCCGGCGGAACTTCGAGAGGGGGACTTACCAGTTCCCCAGCATAGAGGCCCCCGAACTCAGGTTCGCGGGCCTCTTTTTGTGTGGGCCTCTAAAGGCAGTGTTATAATGCGGTGGCCGTAATTTACGCTGACTAAGGCTCTCTTAAAGTGATGCATGAGCTGGGGTTAGCGCTATTTTGGAGGGTGCTATCTGTGGGTTTGTGGTTGCCGGGAAAATAAGATGAGGGCGAGTGGATTCCAGATAATGTATAAAATGCCGTCAATCGCCACAATATGATGTAATGCTAGGCAAAATGTTTCACGTGAAACATTTTTGCATCAGTTGCTGTAAATCTTATGAAGCTATGTTTCCTTGTGGCAGAACCCCCGTTAGTGAATCGTTGGGGGAGTCAATCAGGGCGCTGTGCCATGCTAAGTGGAAAAATTTAAAGTACTAAATGAGAAAATCTAAATACTAATCTGTAATTTATAGATAAATACGAGGTGTTGCGGCCCCATTTCTGGGGCCGCTGACTAGCCTTGAAAACAAGATGGGTCGTTCGTGAAGTGCCGCTTAAGCCGCTTCTTCTGTATCTAGTTCCATTTCCATGCCGAGTGCACGCTTATAGAGATCAAGCATGTATTCAGCTTCAGTGCGCTCATTGGCCTTCATCTTGCGCAATTTGAGGATCTGGCGCATTGCTTTGACATCAAAGCCATTGCTTTTCGCTTCTGCGAACACATCGCGAATATCGCTGGCAATGCCAGCCTTGTCTTCGTCCAGGCGCTCGATGCGCTCAATATAGCTTTTTAGTTTAGGTACTTCGACGCCGCCGGTGGTTATATTTTGCATGGTATGTCCTTTTCTCGTGATAACCGATGCATACCCGGGAATGGTGGAAATCAGAAGCAGTGCCGTCAGGAGGCGTTCGCGGGGGATTTCCATTTCGTCGGGAATGCTGGTGCAGTACGATACGTCACGATACACAGCCCCGCAATTCCGGGCTTGCCATTATCCACAATCCTGTGCCATAATGCCCGTCCTAAACAACGCCGGAAGGGGGTATTAGCTCGTGGTCGAAGTAGTAGTTCGTGATAATAACGTGGATCAAGCTTTGCGCGTCCTCAAAAAGAAGATGCAGCGTGAAGGGATTTACCGCGAAATGAAAATGCGCAAGCATTACGAAAAACCGTCCGAGAAACGAGTGCGCGAGGCTGGAGAAGCCGTCCGTCGCGCCCGTAAACTGGCACGTAAAAAAGCGGATATGTTCGATTAGTCGTACATAATTCATTGATACGAAAAGGGCCGCTATTTAGCGGCCCTTTTTTATTGCTGCGATGAATTGCAGCACAAGGAGGTGATGCGCGATAATGCAGGAAAGAGACGGCTGTCTTTGGCCCCAGCTGTTTATTGAGGCGGTGCGTATAAAACAGCATCATTGCAAGGGAGCCTGAGAATTCAGAGGGCATAACAGGCGACGCAGTGCTCGGATTGCCGTGCAGGCGATTCCTCCCGGCAATAGCAGAGGCAAGAACGGTGGAGCCGCGCGTGGTTGCCCAGCCTAGAGTTCTTTGAGTGCTTTCACCAGCTGCTCCGTTGCCGCTTTGGCATCACCGAACAGCATCATGGTGTTTTCCTGATAGAACAGGGCATTTTGAATGCCGGCATAGCCTGCTGCCATCGAGCGCTTGTTGAAGATGACATTCCGCGCCTCTGCTACGTTGAGGATTGGCATGCCATAAATCGGACTTTGGGGGTCATTCTTTGCGGCAGGGTTGGTGACGTCATTGGCGCCAATAACATAAACCACGTCTGTTGTGCCAAAGTCGTTGTTGATTTCTTCCAGCTCAACCACGCTCTCGTAAGGTACATTGGCCTCGGCCAGCAATACGTTCATGTGTCCGGGCATACGACCAGCCACGGGGTGAATCGCATAGCGGACCTTGATGCCTTTATGTTCCAGTGTTTCAGCCAGCTCACGCACGGCATGTTGTGCCTGCGCTACGGCCATCCCATAGCCGGGAACGATAATGACGGAATCCGCATTGGCAAGCAGGAAGGCGGCATCTTCTGCTGCGCCGGACTTGACCGGGCGCTCATCTTTAGCAGCGCCAGCTTCCGTTGCAGCTGCTACCGAGCCGAATCCTCCAAAAATCACGTTGATGATCGAGCGATTCATGGCCTTACACATGATATAACTAAGAATTGCGCCTGACGAGCCGATCAGCGCCCCTGCAATAATAAGCACGGGGTTGCCAAGGGTGAAGCCAATGCCCACCGCCGCCCAGCCGGAGTAGGAATTGAGCATCGATACCACTACCGGCATATCGGCGCCGCCAATCGGAATGATAAGCAAAACACCCAGCGCTAATGAAATGGCGATCAGTAGCACGAAAATAAACTTCGCTTCCGTCGCGCAGAAAAGCATCATCAGGAGAAGAAGGGCCAGGCCGCACCCTGCGTTAATGAGGTGCTGCATGGGAAAGCGCACCGGTGCCCCGGAAACCAACCCCTGTAGTTTGGCAAAGGCAACGACTGATCCCGTAAAGGTAATGGCCCCAATGATGACACCAAGGCTCATCTCGATGAGGCTGCCAAAGTGAATTTCTCCCGGAGAGCCAATCCCATACGCTTCCGGCGACCAAAGTGCAGACATGGCAATGAGTACCGCCGCAAGCCCTACGAGAGAGTGAAATGCGGCCACAAGCTGGGGCATCGCCGTCATCGCAATACGTTTAGCAATCACAGCACCAATGAAGCCACCCAGAGCAATGCCGCCAAAAATATAGCTGTAAGATTCGACCTGAGGCAGGCTTAGGGTAGTGAGGATGGCGATTGCCATGCCGCCAATGCCGTAAAGATTGCCCTGCCGTGCAGAAACAGGTGATGAAAGCCCACGCAGCGCCATGATAAAGCAAACGGCAGAGGCGAGATAGGCGAGGTAAATAATACTGCTCATGGATAAGCTTCCCTAGGGTTTAGGTTTTTCTTTCTTTTTGAACATCGCCAGCATGCGCTGGGTGACGATAAAACCGCCAAAAATATTAATGCTTGCGATGGTCACAGCGATAAAGCCAATCGTGTGCGAGAAGCCCTCACCACTGGCACCCAGTGCAATGACGGCGCCCACAATAATAATGCCGGAAATGGCGTTGGTAACACTCATCAGCGGGGTGTGCAGTGCCGGGGTAACGCGCCAGACAACATAATAGCCAACAAAGCAGGCAAGGACGAGAACCGTGAAGCCAAAGATAAAGGGATCAACGCCTGCTCCGTGGGTGAGCAGGGTTTGTAGCTCCTGCGACTGCTCTTGCAGGGTCGCGGCCTGATCTGCGATGTCGCTCGCTTGCTGGGTGAGGGTCGAAATATCCGTCATAACTACTCCTTATGCCACGAGGGCAGGATGCACCGTCTTGCCGCCCTTGGTCACCAGTGTGCCTTTAATCAGCTCGTCATCCGAGAGGATTTTGAGGGTTTTTGTTGTCTTATCGAACATCAGGGTGCTGATGAACGTAAATAAGTTGCGCGCGTAAAGAGGGCTGGCATCGCTCGCCGCACGGCTGCTGAGGTTGGTGTAGCCCAATAGAACAACACCATTTTCTGTCTGGATGGCATCGTCACGTTTGGTGAGCTTGCAGTTGCCGCCTGCCGCAGCAGCGAGATCTACAATCACGCTGCCGGCTTTCATGCTGGCGACCATGGCCTTGGTAATCAGCTCCGGTGCTGGCTTTCCGGGAATCAGGGCGGTGGTAATCACGATATCCTGTGTTTTGATCACGGCGGCCAGCGCCTCTTCCTGACGACGCTTGTAGTCATCATCCATTTCTTTGGCATAGCCACCGCTGGTTTCGGCATTATCTGCGGCAGGGACTTCAATAAACTTCGCGCCGAGTGATTCTGCTTGCTCTTTTGTGGCGGCGCGGACGTCAAACGCGCTGACCACGGCGCCAAGGCGCTTGGCGGTCGCAATTGCCTGAAGCCCGGCAACGCCTACGCCCAGCACCAGTACTTTGGCTGGAGGGATGGTGCCGGCAGCAGTCATCATCATCGGAATGGTTTTGCTGGTTGCGGCAACCGCCTCAATAACGGCGCGGTAACCCGCAAGATTGCTTTGCGATGACAGTACATCCATCGATTGTGCGCGAGAAATGCGCGGGAGGAACTCCATCGCATAAGCGTGAATCGACCGCGCATTGAGTGCTGAAAAATCCGTTAGTTTATCCAGCGGGTTGAGCATGCCAATCAGGATGGATCCCTGTGGGATATGGGCAAGTACATCTTCTGCCGGCGTATCGACACAGACGACGATGTCAGCATTTGCAAAGGCTTCTGCCGCGCTGGCGGCGACGGTCGCGCCTGCTGCGGTATAGGCATCGTCGGCGATACCCGAGCCAAGACCAGCACCGGATTCAATAGAAACCTGAATGCCAAGGGCAACAAATTTCTTGACGGAATCAGGGGTGAGGGCGACGCGGGACTCAAGTGGTGAGGATTCTCGGGCGGCTGCAATTTTCATGAAATTCACTCCGTTAGGCAAATTTTTGTAGCGTAGGTTTGACGGTCGCGCAACCTTCGTATAGGGAAAGGTTTAACCCCCACGTAGAGGTTCGTATGGCTGTTGCCAAAAAAACAACCCGCTCCACGCCACGCGTGGCCATTATCATGGGCAGTCAATCGGATTGGGCGACGATGAAATGCGCTGCCGATATGCTGGATGCGCTGGATGTTCCCTATGATACGCGCATTGTATCTGCGCATCGTACCCCCAAACGCCTGTATGATTTTGCATTAGGTGCAGAGAAGGCTGGCTATAAGGTGATTATTGCGGGAGCAGGGGGCGCGGCCCATTTGCCCGGCATGACCGCCGCTATTACGCCGATCCCCGTATTAGGGGTGCCGGTGCTCTCGAAGTCGCTGGAAGGGATGGATGCATTGCTGTCCATCGCACAAATGCCAAAAGGGGTGCCGGTCGGTACGCTGGCGATCGGTGAGCATGGCGCGGCGAATGCTGGTCTGCTAGCGGCGATGATTCTGGCATTGTCGGATAAAACGCTCGCGGGGCGTGTGGCCAAATGGCGCTCAGCACAAACGGCTTCTGTGGCCGAGAAGCCTTCGGATAAACCCACCACCAGTAAAAAGAAGGCAAAACGATGAGCCTTACGCCTCCCGGTTCTACCATCGGCATTGTGGGCGGCGGACAGCTGGGGAGAATGCTGGCGCGTGCGGCCTCGCGCATGGGATATAAAACGCATATCTATACGCCAGATAAAGACTCGCCAGCCAGCCATGTGGCGACCACAACCACGATTGGCGCCTATCAGGACACAACGGCCCTGCGTGCCTTCGGGCAAAGCGTCGACGTGGTGACGTTCGAGTTCGAGAATATCCCCGCCGAAACCCTTGAAATGCTTGATAGCATTGTCACCGTGCGCCCCAAGCCTTCGGTGCTGTTCACCACGCGGCACCGGTTACGGGAAAAGGAGTTTATTCGGGCACAGGGGATTGCAACAGCACCGTTCGCGCCTGTGCGCAGTAATGAAGAATTGGCTGAGGCTATAAAAACTATTGGCGTTCCCTGCGTTCTGAAGACGACAGAAATGGGCTATGATGGCAAAGGTCAGGTCGTCATTAAATCTCTGGAGGATGCCGTCGTGGCATGGGTGGCCTTGGGAAAAACGGAATGTATCCTTGAGGGGTTCATTGATTTTTCAGCCGAAGCCTCGGTCATCGTTGCGCGCTCGACATTGGGCGAGGCGCGCTGTTATCCGCTGGTACAAAACATCCATCGCGACCATATCCTGCATAAGACCATCGCACCTGCGCCATTTATTGATACGCATCAGGCACAGGCCACCCAGATTGCTAAAACACTGGCCGAGGCGCTGGATGTCGTTGGGCTGCTTGCCGTTGAAATGTTCGTCACTGAGCAAGGCTTGTTGGTGAATGAGCTGGCCCCGCGTCCGCATAATTCCGGGCACTGGACGATGGAAGGGGCGCCAACTGGCCAGTTCGAGCAGCATATTCGGGCAATTTGCGGCTGGGCATTAGGCGATACCACCGCGCACCGCCCCTGCGAAATGGTGAACCTGCTGGGCGATGATTGGCAGCTATGGCAGGAATATGCCAAACAGCCCGAAGCGCATGTGCATCTTTACGGCAAGACGGATTCCCGCCCGGGCCGCAAAATGGGGCATGTCACCATTATCCGCCGAAATTAATGCTCTTTTCCTGCTGAATGTTTCGTACATTATCCAGCAAGGCGTTTAATTTTCTGGGGACTGGCTGAGGTGGAGATAATTGAGCATAGTAGCCAATCTGCGAGTGCAGGTACTGATTGATCCCGGCAGCCAGCTGCGGAAGGGTAAAGCCAGATAGCTTTTCACTGTAATGCCGGTCACTGAAAACATAGCGGAGGTTGGTGAGGCCTTTGGGCTCGGGATGCATGCGATTATAGAGTCCGCGAGCGATACTTTCATTTTGGGGATGCCGACGGTTGTACATGCTGATCTCAAGCATGTATTCACCTGGATTTTTATTGTCTTCAAAGAGAAACGTATCGGAATAATTCCCGCCAAGCTTGTATTCCGCGATATACGCAGTGGCCCGTTGGCAATCATAAAAATCTACTGTTTTGGGATTTAGGTAGAGTTCGGGCAGCTTACCGCTATGGGCTTTGTCGCCATGGACCTTATTCTGCGGAGTAATACTCATGCGCGCTGACCTCAGAAGCTATATTTGCCCATTATAACAGAGGAGAAAGAGGATAAAAGTGACGGTTTTTTGAAGGTTAGCGCAGTACGGCGCCAATTTTACGTGCGCTGGTAACCACCGCTTGCGAAACTGCTTCAATTTCAGCCTCTGTCAGCGTGCGATCCGGGGCTTGCAGGGTAATGGTCAGGGCAATGGATTTTTGCCCGGGCTCAATTCCTTTGCCGGTATACACATCAAAAATAGTCACATCGCGCAGCAGGGTTTTTTCTGCACCATAAACCGCACGCAGCAAGTCAGCCGCAGCCATATCGGCGTTTACGACAAAGGCAAAATCACGCGAAACAGGCTGGAAGTCAGAGCTGCTGAGCGCCTTCCGTTTATTAGCACGCGATGGAGGAATGGCATCCAGCATCACCTCAAACGCCATCACGGGGAAGTCGATATCCAGCGCTTTCAGCGTGGAAGGGTGCAATTCCCCAAAATAGGCGAGGATGTTCTTTGGCCCAAGACCAATAGCGCCGCTACGGCCCGGGTGATACCATGCCGAGACATTGC
>JAUIBB010000089.1 GCA_030427685.1 Alphaproteobacteria bacterium | reverse complement strand
AACCAGCGAAAACCACTCCCCCTGTCACAGCACCGGTCACCAAGCCAGAACCAACTGATGCTGAAATGCTCAGCACCACCTCGAACAAGCAGAAGAGCCTCACCGTAGAAGCAGCACCTGCAAGCGTTATGAGCACCAAGCCAGAAGCCTCGGCACCTGCCAAACCGTCGCAGCCAACGGCTGATTCGGCAGAGGCTATGTTGACCACGAAACCCGATGCACCAGCCGCGCCCGAGACCGCCATCACAGAACCGGAAGACAAACCCGCGCCGCTGACTCCTGTTGCAACCGCCAAAGCACCTGCCGTAGTGACCCCACCCAATGCCGCGGATAAGGCCCCCTTCGCTGTCACAGCGCGCACAACGGGCAACATAACAACCCTGACATTCCCATTCAGCGCACGTACAGCCACCGCCGTATATGAGCGCGCCAATGACATCTGGATTATCTTCTCTCGCCCGGTGGATGCCAATGCACCGCAGCTGGCCGCGGCCATGCCCAAAGCCATCACCGACGTGATTCAGTATGATTACCCGGCCCATACCATTTTGCACTTCATTGGCGACGGCAGCCTCCATGCGAATGCACGCTCGGGAGCCGGTTCTTACGGCTGGAGCATTATCCTCTCACCCAAAAGGCCTGCCCCCACCCTCAATACCAATATCAGCGTCGATACTGTTGACGGCAAAAACCGCCTACTGCTCAGTGCGTACGATGTTGACCCCGGCATTACCTTCTATGATCCCGCCATCGGGGATTTGATGTTAGTCTTACCATCCTACGAGAGTGGCCGCGGCGTGCTTCACCCGCATAATTTTCCTGAATTCTCTGTGCTGGCAAGCCCTCAAGGCGTTGCCATTGCCAGCGCCAGCGAGAACCTTGAAACCCACCTCTCTCGCCTTGGTATTTCCGTAGAAAATCCAGATGGCCTGATGGTCACGAAGAATCTCAGCGTGCTTGATCCCCAAGGCGCACCAGTAGCAGGCGTGACGTCTGGTGTTATGCTCCCCTACAGTGCATGGCATGTCTCACCGGAAGCATTCAATGACACGCTAATCGAACGCCAATCCGCCTTAAACCACACAACACCCGAAGCACGCGCGGGCCATATGCTGGCGCTGGCGGCCCTTTATCTTGGCAAAGGGATGGGGGTCGAGGCGTTCGGTTATCTGGATCTTATCAAAAGCAATGAACCCGAATTCTATAAGCAGCAAAAGCTCGCCCTGCTGACCACCGCCGCCGAAGCATTGCGCGGCGACCCCATAGCTGCCGCCAAAAGTCTTAGCGCACCAGAGTTAGCCGATCTGCCCGAGGCCGAGCTCTGGCGCGATTACCTTCGCCTGTTTTTAGGAAAAGAAAGTGGCGACCGTCTGCTCAAAAGCGCGGCACAGGCCTCTGGCGAAGAAACGGTTGAAACCGCCGAGGATGCCGTGCCCATGATGCCATTCCTCAAATACAACACCGACTATATCCGCTTCTACCCACCGCGCATTCGGCAGATGCTCGCCTCTGCCGCAGCCGATGCCTATATTGCCAACGGACTGGCAGAAAAAGCAGTCGGCACTTTCGAGACCTTAAATCGTGACGACATCATGGGGCCGCTCAAGCTGCAGTCACAGTTTGCCGTGGCCATGTCGGCACTACAAAAAGAGCAGATAGAGCCGGGCAAAGAACTGTTATTGAGGCTTTCAAAGCAGACTCAAGATCCATTGACCCAGGCACGAGCACGCTATCAATACGCCCTGCTCCTCTTGCGTCTGGGTGAAAAAACCAAACAGGAAACAACTGAAGAGCTAGAAAAAATTCGTGCGGGCTGGCGGGGCGACGCATTAGAGCGCACCATCCTCACCACTCTTGCCAAGATTTACGATGAGGAAAAGCAATATGCCGATGCGCTACGCGCACTCAAAGCGCTGAACGAGGAATACCCTAATAACCCAGATTACCTGAGCAATGGTGGCCGAATGAGCGATCTGTTCGACCTACTCTACCTGGAGGGAGAAGCCGATACATTGCCACCCCTGAAATCACTTTCGCTCTTTTATGAATTCCGCGACCTGACCCCTATTGGTGCCAAGGGCGACCTTATCATCCAACACCTGGCCGATCGACTCGCAGCATTTGACCTTATCAGCCGCGCCACTCAATTGCTTGAAAATCAAATATCCTCCCGGCTGAGTGGTGAAAAGCGCTCTCAGGTCGGTGCCCGATTAGCGCTACTCTACCTGCTGAACCATCAGCCAAAAGAAGCCCTCCGGGTGATTGAAGTCACGAATTTTGGCAGTAATTCTGCCGATCTCCAGCGCCACCGGCAAGAGTTGGCCGCGCAGGCACTCAGCAGCTTAGGGCGTTATGAAGAAGGTCTGAGTGTGCTCTATAACGACCATTCCGCCGAGGGGGAACTACTCAAGCTCGACATTCTATGGGCGGCGAAGGACTGGCCCAACGTGGTCAACCGTGCAGAAGAAATTCTTGCCAAACGCACTGATCTTACCGCACCGCTGACGCCGGTGGAGATGGACATCCTGCTAAAGCTCGCACTCGCCTACAGCTTTGAGGGCGATTACACGCAACTGCGCTACCTGCGGGATTACTATGCAGCGATGCTCCCCGACACAACCTATAAGCAGATTTTTGACTTCATCACGAACGACACTGCACCGCTCGACCGTGAGGATGCAACCCTACTCACCGAGCAGATCAAACATACCGAGGCGATTCAGTAATCAGCCTTGTGGGTGGTCGTCACGATCATCCGGCTGCACGGCATTCTCCTGCAGGTCGATCCGCTCAAAGTCACCCTCAACGATCGTCACCCCGTCTGGTGCCTCCGGACGAACACCGGGTTTCGGATTCAATACACCTTTGGCAGTCAGATAAGCGCGTACATGGCTTAGCACCACCATCCCCACACCAATAGCGAATAAAATAACCAGCAACCAGAGCGATACCCAAAGTGCTACACCGATACCCAGCAGTAGCACTCCGAAGCCAAGCATTTGCAGGAACCAGGGCATCAGCCACCTATCCCATAGGAGCGCACAAGGCTCCCAGCCAGCATGTACCAACCATCCACCAGCACAAAGAAAACAATCTTAAATGGCAGTGATACCACCACCGGCGGCAGGAACTGCATCCCCATTGCCATCAGGATCGAGGCAATTAATAAGTCAATAATCAGGAAGGGAAGAAAGATCAGGAAGCCAATCTCAAATGCACGCTTCAACTCACTAATCATAAAGGCCGGAATCAGCACCTGAAACGGCACATCCTCTGGCTTTTCTACTTTGGTTTTGCTGATAGCAACAAACAACTCCAGGTCCTTATCCAAAACATGCTTCATCATGAAGCCGTGAAATGGCGCTGCAGCAAGCTTCATCCCCTCTTCCTGTGAAACTTTTTCGGCAATCAGCGGCTTGATTCCATCTTCATACGCCTTCTCAAAGGTTGGCGTCATAATAAACAGTGTCAGGAACATCGCCAGCGCCACCAACACCTGGTTGGGGGGCGTTGTCTGGGTGCCCATTGCGGTACGCACGAAGGCCAGCACAATCACAATGCGCATGAAAGAAGTCATCATCAGCAGGATCGACGGCGCAAGGCTTAGTACCGTCAGCAATACAACCACCTGCACAATGCGCGCAGTTGCAGACCCGCCCTGCCCAGCATCGATACTAAGCGATTGTGCCAATGCCGCTGCCGGCAGCATCACCAGACAGGCGATAAGGAGATGTTTAAGCCACGGTTTCATGTCGCTCTTCCAGTTTATCGATAACCACACTTGTTTCGCCATTCACCAATATCATATATTCACGCGCATCTGCACGCACTAATAGGATTTTGCGTTTCGGGTCGAGAAAGAGCACATCCACCAACTGCAAACGCCCCTGCGTACCGGTAATACCACGCAGTTTTTTATCCAGCCCCAACTTACGCACCACCGTCGCAACCGTCCAGATCAGGCCGATCACAAACGCGAACGCAAAGGCAAAACGGGAATAATCAGCGAAATCCATAGCACTATCTTTCGGGGTTGCGGAGAAAGCTTTAGCGCAGACCAAGCATGGGGGGCAACTGGTTATACCATAACGGCAGCAGAAAAACACACCTGCCAGAAAAGCATCGGAGCATCTTACGAGGGGCGCGCTTTTTGGGCATCGTTAATCCGGTAAACATAGGCAAGGATTTCAGCAACTGCGGCAAAGGCCTCCACCGGAATGGGCGAATCCACTTCAAGCAGCGACAGAATTTCTGCAAGTTCGGCATCTTCGCGTACTTTCACCCCGCGTTCGAAAGCAATCGCCAGAATCTGCTCTGCGACAGCACCCCGGCCGCTTGCCGTCACCTGCGGAGCTTGATCGCCACCCCGATCATATTGAATGGCCGCTGCCTTCGCAACCGTAGGCCGTCCGGATGCAGGCGCTGGACGCGTCGCAGCCTCGCGAATATCGATGTTTGGATTGTGGGGAGTTTCCGTCACGGGCCTACTTGCTCCATCCGTCCGTGCCTGCCACATGCAGGCAACCATCACATAACAACGGCACTACCTTGCCGTCATCAACCTAGTCTTTCCGTGTCTGGGCATCAAATTGCGAGAGATCAAACTCAATTTCCGAGAAATCGACATCACCATCGCCTTTTGCTGCGGCCATGTTTTCATCCATGATCTTATCATAAATTTCTTTGCGCAGCACGCTGGCTTCCGGCGGGAAGTTAAAACCAAGCTTCACGGTTTTGCCGCGCACTTCCACCACGGTCAGTTCGATCGTGTTATTAATAATAATTGATTCACCGATTTTTCGGGAGAGATAAAGCATCCGTGACCTACTTGGTGGCTGACCATACTGGTTGTCAGTAGGAATAGCATGCGCAAGATTTACTGGCTAGGCCTTTCCACAGGAAAAATTTATTTTACTTGCTATATGGGCAATTTTTGCCTATATTATAAAAATAAACGACAGATGGGCCTAACCCCACAAAATTGCTTGGCTTCCACACTCACCGCTATTTGGCATTATGCTTGCATATACTTAGTGGACAAGGCGCGAAACAGCGCTCGCATACGAAAGGAGCCGAAGATGACCGAACCCATGTTAATCCAGAAGCTTGATGCCAATTTGCGCTACCTAACCGAGCGCCAGTCGGTGCTGGCCGAGAACATCGCGAATATCGATACACCAGGCTACAAGGCGCAGGATTTAAAACCCGTCAACTTTAATGAGATGGCAGAAGCATCCGCCGGGCGACTGGAAATGCGCACCAGCTCGGGCAAACACCTGAGCGGAACGCTCAATAGCGGCCAGAACCTGTTCAGCACCGTACGTGAAAACGGCATCGAGAAAAAGCCGCTCGGCAACACCGTACAATTAGAAGACCAGATGGGTAAAATTTCAGATATCGGCGCACAGCACCAACTGACCACCACCCTGATTCACAAATACAACCAGCTTTACCGTACCGCGCTGGAAACCCATAGCTAGTAGGAGTCATCCTCATGGATTTAATTGATAGCGTTCATATTTCTGCTGCCGGTCTGGGCGCCCAATCGGCACGCCTTAAAGTCATCGCCCAGAACATCGCCAACGCAGATTCTGTCGGCACCCGCGCCGGTGCAGAGCCCTACCGGCGTCAGGTCATCAGCTTCAAACAGGAGCTGGACAAAGAAACCGGCGTCAGCATGGTGCGCCCAGATAAAATCAGCAAAGATAAAGCCGATTTTGTAAAACGCTACGAGCCCAATAACCCAGAGGCCGATGCGCAGGGCTATGTACTTTATCCGAACATCAACAGCGTCCTTGAGATGGTCGATATGCGCGAAGCACGTCGCAGCTATGAAGCCAACCTGAACGTGATCGAGGCCTCAAAGTCCATGTATGCGGATACGATCAATTTGCTAAAGTAATAAATAAAGAAATTCTCTGAATACTATGCTATAAAAAAAGAATCAGGAGACAGACCCATGGCCGATATTCGCTTTTCCAATGCCAGCAATGCGTATCAGGACGCCCTGCGCGCCGCCGAGCGTATTATCGAAAAAGCTAGCGGTAGCACGGTAGAAGAAACCACCTCAGCAGCAAGCTCGAACTTCCTCGACATGGTGGGCGAAGCACTGAACAGCGCTCAGCAGCTAGGCTATAAAAGTGAAGCCGTCTCCAGCCAGGCCCTGGCCGGAAAGGCAAGCCTTGCCGAAGTGATTACGGCGGTCTCCAGTGCAGAAAATGCGCTACAAACGGTTGTTGCTGTCCGCGACAAGGTCATCGGCGCCTATCAGGAAATCATCCGGATGCCCATTTAAAGGCAACGGTGCGCCATCAAGAAGTAGGATGGCATTTTGCCCGATTGCAATCGTCTGGGATGCTGCTACCCTTCTCCCGAATTTAAGTCCCAACCCCTAAGCCTGCATGTTCCATGGAAGCAATCGACATCATCAACGTGACGCGTGAAGGCATCTGGGTGCTGATGTTGACGGGTGCCCCTATCATGCTGACAGGGCTGGTCATCGGCCTGGCCGTATCGCTGATACAAGCGCTCACGCAGATTCAGGAAACCACCCTCACCTTCGTTCCCAAAATTTTTGCCATGCTGATGATGCTGATGATGGCCATGCCCTACATGCTGCAAAAGCTTCAGGATTTTGGCGCAGGCCTATTTACACGCATCGCGAACATTCAGTGAGTCCGGCCATGGACCAAATCTTGGCACCGGCAATCATCCCCTCCTCACCACAGGAAAAAGACTGGGTCTTTAACCAGTTGGTCAGCTTCAATCGGCAGGCATTGGGAATGTCGCCGGAAACATTCAGCCGGCCGCTTAATTTTCACCTGCGCAGCCCAGAAGGGCAAATTATCGCAGGCATCAATGCCACCATGCTGGGGCAATCATCCGTCTATGTAGCGATTCTCTGGGTCGATACGGCACAGCGCGGCCAGCGCTATGGCGCCACCCTGCTACGCCATGTTGAAGACGTCGCGCAGGCGCAAGGCGCACAAATGATCCATCTGGACACATTTGATTTTCAAGCACAGGGTTTTTACCAGAAACAGGGCTACACCCAATATAGCGCGCTGGAAAATTCTCCTACCCCGGGCCATACGCGTTATTACTTCTGCAAGCGGTTGGGGGTGTGATGACCATCAACCCGCTCGATTATTTTCTGATGAGCCAGATCTCGGCATTCTTTCTGATCTTCTGCCGGGTTGGCTCTGCGTTTCTGGCAATGCCGGGATTTAGCGAAACCTATGTAGCTCTCCGTTTTCGCCTGTTATTTGCAGTGGGCTTCAGTCTGGTGCTGACCCCTCTACTCGCCGAGAAAATGCCCATGCTTCCAGGCAATGTCCTTGCCATGTTCGTCCTGATGCTCGGAGAGATGCTCATTGGTATGTTCATTGGCCTTGTCGTGCGCAGTATGCTAGTTGCAGTACATGCAGCAGGAAACGTAATCGCAACCCACTCTTCTCTTGCCGTTGCG
>JAUIBB010000002.1 GCA_030427685.1 Alphaproteobacteria bacterium | reverse complement strand
AATGGTCTACTGGCTTGGGCGGCATTAGGCAAGCCCTAAAATACATACTGTTACGCCGCTGCCGTTTTTGCGTAGCGCCGTGCCACATAGGCCTCAAGCCGTGCCTTGAACTCCGCAGCGATGCTATCGCCACGCAACGTGGCCACCTTTACCCCATCTTCAAACACCGGCGCGACCGGTGACTCACCCGTGCCCGGCAGGCTAATACCGATATTCGCATGTTTGCTTTCGCCAGGCCCGTTGACGATACAGCCCATCACCGCCACATGCATCGCCTCGGCGCCGGCGAACTCCTGCGCCCAATGGGGCATCCGGGCGCGCAGATAGTCCTGAATCTCGGCAGCGAGCTCCTGAAAATACGTGCTGGTGGTACGTCCGCATCCGGGACAGGCAATCACGAGCGGTGCAAAGTTACGCAGCCCCATGGTCTGGAGCAACTCCTGCGCAACCAGCACCTCGCGTGTGCGATCGCCGCCCGGCTCTGGAGTCAGCGAGATCCGAATGGTATCCCCGATTCCCTCCTGCAACAGCACGGCCAAGGCAGCACTTGATGCCACAATCCCCTTGCTGCCCATGCCTGCCTCGGTCAAACCAAGGTGCAGCGGGTATGAGCAGCGCGAAGCCAACGCCCGATACACAGAAATCAGATCCTGTACCCGGCTGACCTTCGCAGACAGGATGATCGCGTCAGCAGCCAGCCCCACCGCCTCGGCCTGTGCGGCACTCTGCAAGGCAGAAACCACCAGCGCTTCCCGCGCCACTTCATCGGCCTCTTTGGGTTGTGCCAGGGCAGCATTTTTATCCATCATGCTGGCAAGCAGCCCGGCATCCATCGACCCCCAATTCACGCCTATGCGAATCGGTTTGTGATGGGTGGCGGCAATCTCGACCATCTGCGCGAACTGCGTATCCTGCTTGCTACCGAACCCGACATTGCCGGGGTTGATGCGGTATTTCGCCAATGCCTGCGCCATCTCCGGAAAATTGGTAAGCAGCCGATGGCCGTTATAATGAAAATCGCCCACCAGCGGAACAGCTGGGCCGCTGGCCAATAGCTTTTCATGAATCGCAGGAACGGCCTTCGCTGATGCCTCGTTATTGACGGTAATGCGCACCACCTCGGATCCCGCCTCGGCCAATGCACGCACCTGCGCAACCGTGGCTGCGACATCTGCTGTATCGGTATTGGTCATGGACTGCACCACAATCGGCGCGCCGCCGCCCACCGCGATCGATCCCACCATCACCTGCGATGTCGAGCGGCGCTTATTCATGATCGAAACTTTCCTGCTCCAGCTGCACTGCCTGAGGAATGCGATAGGCCGGAGCCGGTGCCGGCGGCACCGCACGCACGGCATTCGAGAGGTCGATCGCTTCGGTGAAATACATTGCCAGCGATGGCGACTGGGATAGATCCATCAGGTGCCGGAAACTCTCCGTCTCCATCATGCAGGTGAGATGCTCTCCCCCCGTCAGGCAGGCATAGTTGCGTGCACGCGGCATCACCGTATCGCGGATGTCTGCCAGCATGGATTCCGGCACCTCGGCGACGTTCGACGTATCAGACCCCGATGGCGGCGCAGCAACCTGCGTGTAGAGCACATACGCAACCAGCACCAACCCACCCAGCATCCACCAACGCTTCCCCGACGCGTGCGGCGCTGCATGCGGCACACGTGGCGCCGGGGTGAACGAAGCCGTTTGCGCCGCCAGATGATTCATCGGAAGCTCGGGGAAGCATTGCGCAACCACCTGATCGGCATCCAGCCCCAGAAACTCTGCATAAGTGTGGATATAGCCGCGCGCATACACCTTGCCCGGCATCTGCTCGAAGTTCCCCTCTTCCATGGCGTTGACATAGCGCACGCGGATATGCAGCCGCTCGGAAACACCTTGCGGACTCAGCTTGAAATATTCACGCAGCTCCCGAAAATAAGGGCCGATCTCAGACGGCCCCATCGTCTCGGGAATACGCAGTGGGGATGGGGGTTTGCTCATACTATTGGTGTAATCAACCTAAGGGCGTTGTGCAATAGGTAGAACCATCCTAGGCACGATTATCGCCATTGATCGACAGCGCATCGGCAGCGCTGCAACGGCGACAGGCTACCCCACTTCCACCCCATGGTCCTTGGCGAACCGTTCCAGCGGAAGGCGGATGGAATGCACCGGCTCGGTGCAGACATAGTCGAGATAGGTGGCAAGATCACGCACGTTCAACGTCCGCAGCATCGCCTTCACCGGGCCAATGGCCGATGGCGGCATCGACAGCGAGCGAATACCGCAGGCAAGCAGCGCCATTGCCTCCAGCGGACGCGTCGCCATATCGCCGCAGAAGCCAAGATCCACCTTATAGTCACGTGCGGCATCGGCAATAGTCTTGACCGTGCGCATCACGATGGGGTTGAGCACATCGTAGCGTCCGCCCACGCGTGGACTCCCCCGGTCGCAGGCAAAGAGAAACTGGAACAGGTCGTTGCTGCCAATGGAGATAAAGTCCACCCGGCTCATCAGCTCGGGCAACTGGAATAATAGCGAAGGAATCTCCAGCATCGTGCCCACCCGCACTTCTGTTGGCGGAGTAATGCCCTCATCGCGCGCTTTGCCCAGCTCTTTCAGCAGCAAGGCCTTCATCGCATCAAACTCGGCAATCTCGGCAATGAAGGGGAACATAACCGAGAGTTTCTCACCCGCCGCTGCGCGCACCATGGCACGCAATTGCTGGCGCAGAATGACCGGACGATCAAGCGCAATACGGGTAGCGCGCCAGCCCAGCGCCGGATTTTCCTCCTGCCCCACCTGAATATAGGGAACCTGTTTATCGCCCCCAATATCGAACGACCGGAACACCACGCGCTTGCCACGCGCTTTCTCGATCGCATCGCGGTAAATACGCTGCTGATCCGAGACGCTGGGAAGCTCACGGCTGGCCAGATAGGGAAGCTCGGTACGAAACAGCCCAACCCCATCAACATCTGCCGCGGCAAGATGCTCGGCATGCACGAACAGCCCGAGATTGAGGTTCAACGAAATACGCTCGCCATCTTTGGTCTCCGGTGGCAACGCACGGCTTGCCGCATACACCGCCACCTGCCGTGCACGCGCTGCGATCTCTGCATCTGCCGCCGCCTCGACATCTTCGGGGGGACGAATGTAAATCAGCCCCTGATCGCCCTGCACAATGGCCAGATCCCCCGGCGATACCACGCTGAGGATCGGCTCGACCCGCCCCACCATCGGGATATCCATCATCCGCGCGATGATCGCGACATGGCTGGTATGCGTTCCCTCGGCAAGGATAACACCGCTGAGCCCTTTGGCATCATACTCCAGAAGCTCGGCAGGCCCGAGGCTATTGGCGACCAGGATAAAGGATTCCGGCAGCACCCCAAGCGCTGCCGTTGGCTCCATCCCTTGCAGGTGGTAAAGTAGGCGCTCTGACAGGTCTTCCAGATCGTGCACCCGCTCCTGAATATAGGCGCTGGTGATCTGGCTGAGACGCGCATGCATTTCTTCCTGCACTTTGCGCACGGCAGCTTCCGCCGTGAGGCCGGTATGGATCGCCTCGATAATCCGGTCGATCCAGCCGCGATCCTGCGAAAACAGGCGGTAGCTTTCTAAAATCTCGCGATGGGCAGAACCTTCTTCCAGCCCGGCTTCGGTAATCAGCGTGTCCACCGAGCGCTGAAGCGATAACAGCGCCTCGTGGAAGCGGATTTCTTCTTCCTCCGGCGACTCACTCACCAGGTCGGTAATATCAATTTTAGGGCGGTGCAGCACCACGGGCGCTTTCGCAATGCCTCCGGAGAGGGTCTGGCCCGAAAGCTGCTGCGATTGCAGCATCGGGTGCTCGCCACCGGTGATGTCGAACAGATCGACAATGCGGCTACCGATTACCAGCTCAGACACCACCATCGCAACGGCGTGGAGCACCTCGGCAAGGTCATTCGCATAGACCCGGCTCGCCTTACTTTGCACCACCAGCACACCCACCGTCTTATGGCTATGCAGTAATGGCACCGCAATAAACGAGTGGTAGAGCTCCTCCCCCGTCTCAGGACGGTAGACATATTTCGGGTGCTCCTGCGGCTCGGTCAGGTTGAGATCCAGCCCCGTAGCGGCGACCTCGCCCACCAGCCCCTCGCCAACGCGCAACCGCGTGACATGCACGGCCGATGCCTTCAGCCCGTGGCTGGCATAGAGCTCCAGAATATCACCGGGACGGGCAAGGTAAATCGAGCAAACATCCGCACTCAGTGTAGTAGCGATGGTCTGCACCAACAAATCCAGCCGCGCCTGCGCCGTGCCGGGCCCGGTTGTCATTACATCCCGTACCTCACGCAGCAGTGCAATCGGTGATTGCAGCGATGAGCTGGCCGGGTCGATTGGGATAATACTTGCCATGTGTTTTTCGTATATTGCCATTACCGCGACAAACTATACCACTGGTTGAGTAGCATTACCAATAGTGAAATCGAAATTCGTTGCTGCAGTGCAAAAATTAATGGCCGTTTTATCGACCCTTGCCACTTGGTTTTTGGCCTTCTGCCTGGTCATGCTGTTCCCGGTGCAGATAGAGCTTCGCCTTATTGGCAATTTGCTCATTCATGTAGGTCACATATTGATCGACAAGTTCATCATGCGACTTTTCAAACGATTTGCCGATAGAATGGTAGCAACGCTCTTGAATCGTGCATACCTCTTCTGCAATTGGCCGAAGCAATGCATCACTATGTGCGTGTATTTCGTCTAATGCCTCACGTGGCAATGAGGCCGGATACGCCGCAGCTTGCGAGGCTTCGAGTGTTGGGTATAATTTTTTGTTAAGATCTACGGCAAATTTCACGATCTCCATAAGCGCCACAGACAAAGGATGGCTGCTTGCTAAATCCAGCTTTTTCTCCAGCGCCTCCATATTGGTATAAAGCTCAGAATAGGCGTTTTCGTTTTGCCGGGCAAACGTCTGGATCGCATCTTCCTGATCCGCAGGAGACATCACATATTCTGTGGCAACCTGCGCATAAAGCGCGTGGCAAAGGTCAGATTTGTCGGAATGTTTGTGGAAATGCCGTATGCGTTCTCTAAACGACAGAGCCATGGATTCCCCTTTCTGAGCAGGCGCTAAGCGGCAACCTCACCCAGATAAGCCTGCGCCTGCGCGACCAGCTCGTCAATGATTTCCTGACAGGTCTGGATTTTATTGA
This sequence comes from Alphaproteobacteria bacterium, assembly GCA_030427685.1. Classification (GTDB taxonomy): domain Bacteria; phylum Pseudomonadota; class Alphaproteobacteria; order Rickettsiales; family UBA3002; genus QFOX01. The sequence continues at coordinate 38,482 of JAUIBB010000002.1, read as the reverse complement.
CCATGCCGACGGACTGACCCGCCATCAGCGAACCACGCTCAACATCACCGTCGATGACGGCTTTGCGCAAGGAACCAGCCCAGAAATGCTCGATAGCGAGCTGGCCTTCTTCTTTGCTCTGCTGGCCAGAGAAGACCTTCTCCACCGTCTCCTTCTGGAAGCGGGTGAATTCCTCCGACGCCTTGTTGGAGATCGCACGCACCGGAATCACCGGGAAATCCGGATGGTATTGCACCGATACCGTGGCCTCGCGCGCGGCAGCATTGATGAAGGCTTTTTTGAAATTCTCATGCGCGATGGATTCGCTCGCACAGACAAAGCGCGTGCCAAGCTGTACACCGCTGGCTCCCATTTCAAGGTACGACACCATCGCCTCGCCACGGCCAATTCCACCAGCCACAAACACGGGCACATCTGTAATCACCGGCAGCACTTCCTGCGCCAGTACCGAGGTCGAGACCGGGCCGATATGACCACCGGCTTCCGTACCCTCAATCACCAACCCATCGACGCCCATGCGGATGAGCTTTTTGCCGATACCTGCCGTCGGTGCGAATGCGATTACTTTCGCACCACCTTCCTTGAGGCGGTTAATGGTTGGCCCCTTTGGCATCCCACCAGCGAGCACCACATGCGTTACCTGATTGGCGATACAGATTTCGACCAGTTCCGCCAGTTGCGGGTGCATAAGAATCAGGTTCACACCAAACGGCTTTTGCGTCAGCGCCTGCGTTGCCTTGATCTCCTTGTCGAGCAGTTCCGGCGGCATTGATGACGCAGCAATAACCCCAAACGCACCGGCATTCGACAATGCCGCGACCAGATGGCGCTCGCTAACCCAGCTCATCGCCCCGCCCATGATCGCATATTCGCAGCCCAGCAATTCACGGCCACGCGCCCAGAGCGCCTCAAGTGATTTGGTCATTCCGTTCTCCTTCACCGTGCAACGGCTAGCATGATTGCTCTTCTACCGCATCCAACCCATAGACCGTATGCAGCGCACGCAGTGCAAGCTCAATATAACTTTCGTCGATCAGCACCGAGATTTTAATTTCCGACGTCGAGATCACGATAATGTTGATGCTTTTCTCGGCCAGTGTGCGGAACATTTCCGACGCCACCCCGGCGTGGCTTTTCATACCCACCCCGATCACCGATATTTTGGCAACCCCGGCATCCGTATGAACCGTCTCATAATGCGGGATCCCCGGCGCTGTTTTCAGCACCTCTAACCCACGCGCGAGGTCTGCCTTGCCAACCGTGAAGGTAATATCGGTCTGCTTACCATCTTCTGTTACGTTCTGGACGATCATGTCGACATTGATGCCGTGATCGGCCAGCGGCCCGAAAATCCCCGCCGATACGCCCGGACAGTTCTCGACATTCACCAGCGTGATGCGAGCTTCGTCACGGCTATAGGCAAGCCCTGTTACGCGTTGTTGTTCCACTAGATCCTCCTCATCCACCAGTAAGGTGCCCGGCAGCTGATCTGCGGGGCGCTCATCGAATGTCGAGAGCACCTGCACCTTCACCCGGTAATTCATGGCCAGCTCGACGCTACGCGTCTGCAATACTTTGCTGCCGAGCGATGCCATCTCCAGCATTTCCTCGTAGCTTACTTTATCGAGCTTCTTCGCTTTTTTCACGATGCGTGGGTCGCAGGTATAAACCCCGTCCACATCCGTATAAATATCGCAGCGCTCTGCGTTAAATGCCGCCGCGATGGCAACCGCAGAGGTATCGGAACCACCACGCCCAAGAGTGGTAACGCGCCCCTCGGGGCTAACGCCCTGGAACCCGGCGATCACCGCCACCGTACCTTCTGCGAGGGAGTCCAGAATGCTCTTCGTATCAATATGGACAATGCGCGCTTTGCCATAGCGGGTGTCCGTCGAAAGCGGCAATTGCCACCCGGACCATGCACGCGCAGGCAGACCAAGCGATTGTAGCTCCAATGCCAACAGGCCAGAGGTTACTTGCTCTCCCGCAGCGATCACATGATCTGCATTGGCGCGCGCAGCATCCGTCATCAGGTTGCTGACCTCATTACAATAATCGACCAGCTGGTTGGTGACGCCAGACATGGCAGAGACCACGACAATCACCTGATTGCCTGCCTCGACCTCGTGTTTCACTCGCGTCGCCACATGCTTGATGCGCGCAATATCCGCGACCGACGTCCCACCGAATTTCTGTACAATTAGTGCCATAAGTGCGGGGGGTTATAAAGAGTTCAGCAAAGAGAGTCCAGAGGGGAGTGCACCCCACCACAAAGAAGCGTTATCCCAACGCTTTACGCATGCAGATCGCGTCCGACCGCGAGCCATCTATGTTGCTGTAATAGTCTTTACGCACCGAGAATTTCTCGAAGCCATGCGCTTCATAGAGCGTCTGCGCCGCCGTGTTGTTGACGTTCACTTCCAGCATCATAAACTTGGCACCCAGCCCCGCCGCATGCTCCAATGCATATTCAAGCAGCAGGACACCAACGCCATCGCGCCGATAGTCCGGCAATACGCCCATCGACAGCAGGTCGCACTGGTCTTCAATCAGCCAGCACAGCACGAATCCAACGTCGCCCTTTTCTTTATGGTGCGCAATCGCAGCGAACATCCCCTTCCGCTCAAAGAAGCTCTCAAACTCGAGGTAGCTCCAGCCCTTGGCGAAGCAGCTCTCATGAAGGTTTGCCAGCGTTTTGGAGTAGTGGCGCCCTACCGAGCGAATCCGATAATCATCAACGCCCATCAGCGTGTTTCCTTATGTAAGAGCAGGCATGTTGCCGATGCATCAGGGTAGAGTGGCAGCCTGATTTCTTTCACGCAGGCCAAACCAAGCGGTTCAGCAATCTGTTTGACATAGGCCGGGTGATGGCCAAAACGGCCACTATCTGGCGCCACCCCAAACCCATCGGCACCGCGATGTAGCCAGAAGGCTTCAACAACCGCGCCGCCTCGGCCATCACCTCCTGCAACCGGCCTACGAACTGCACCACATTGACCAGCAGCACCAGATCAGCCGAGCCAGCCGCAAGCGCATCGCCCAGCGCCGTAATATCTGCCGTTACCACACGGTCAAAAAGCTTCTGCTCCTGCTGCGCCTGCAAGGCCGCCTGCTCAACCATCTCGGGCGTACGATCAACACCGATGATCTCTGCCGCAATCGACCGATAGGGAATAGCTGCAATGCCAGTGCCACAGCCCAGATCAACCACGGTAATATCCGATGTCGGCAATAACGGTTTCACCTGCTCGGCCACCAGAACACCGCCACGGTATTTATTCTCTGCTTCTGTCAGGTTATAATCTGCGGCGAGGCTGCCAAAAAACTTGGTCACAAGCGCCTCGGGCATTGTCTGCGGACGCTGGTTTGGCGACAGGGCCTGCGGGTCAATCGACGCCAGCATGAAAATAGCATCCTGGTTCCCCGGCTCGGCCTGAAGCACCCGCCGAAACTCAGCGCGTGCCTTGCTACGCTGCCCAAGCCGGTAGTAGCAGCATCCCAGATTGTAGTGCGCCTGCGGATAGGCCGGCTGCAGGTAAAGCGTCACCCGGAAGCGAAACAGCGCATCGTGCCATTTCCCCATTTCCGCAAATTTACAGCCGAGCTCGAAATTGGTCTTCGGTAAATCCCGCATCCGCTCACGCGCCGCTTGCAGCCATGCCATTGGCCGGTCATAGAGCAGCTCCTGAAGCGTTGACTCTGCTTCAGCGACGACGCTCATTAAGGATCGTTTGTTGCGTGAAGGTTCCATGCGGCCTATGAAGGAGTGAATGAATATCCATGATTTATAACACGTAGGGTGGGAGGGTGTAAATGGTAAGCACGGCGGCACAGGCTTCGGCAAGCACGGTCGATGACGCGGAAGTCGCTCGCTTCTCGGCCATTGCGGATGAATGGTGGGATACACGCGGCAAATTCGCGCCACTGCATAAGCTCAACCCCGTGCGGATTGAATACCTCCGGGATCAGGCAATACGCCACTTTTACGGCGTTGGCACGGCCGATGGCGAATCCGCCACACCACTCAACAATCTTTCGCTGGTCGATATCGGCTGCGGCGGCGGCCTGATTGCCGAACCCATGGCACGCCTTGGGGCAAAGGTCACCGCGATCGACGCCTCCGAAACCAATGTCCGCGTCGCCGGATTGCATGCACAAGCAGGCGGCCTGAACATTGACTACCGCGCCACCACCGCCGAAGCACTGGCCGCCGATGGCGCGCAGTTTGACATCGTCCTCGCCCTCGAAATCATCGAGCATGTGGCGGATATCTCGCTATTCTACGATGCCCTGACCGCGCTGGTGAAGCCCGGCGGCATCCTCATCCTCTCGACCCTCAACCGCACGGCAAAGTCCTATGCGCTGGGGATTATCGCCGCCGAGCGCCTCCTCCGTTGGGTGCCGCGCGGTACGCATAGCTGGAGCAAATTCATCCGCCCCAGTGAAATGGCCAATGCCCTCACCGCACGCCAATTCAGCGTTGTAGACACCTGCGGCCTGACGCTAAACCCCCTGAACTGGCAATTCAGCCTGAACCCCAAAGACCTCGACGTGAACTACCTGATGGCGGCGAAACGCTAAAAAACCACAAAATATTAACGAATTTAGCGGCTTATTGGCAAAATAATCCCCGCTTTGTCATCAAACTGTCATCATCCTGCGTTAGAATCAAAGGATGGAAAACCGCGACCAGAAGCCGCAGGACGATATTACGCAGCAACGCTACAAGGGTGCGAACCCGATTGTAGCCGGGCTGGGTGAGAGCGTCGTGCATGGAAAGTCACTGCTGATTGGCGGTGCAATTCTTGGTGCGGTGGCGGGAGCAATCTTCCCAACGCGTGTTGGCCGCGCCATGGAAGCATGCCACACCTATGTCAGCAAACTGCATGAGTCCCCCAACCATCTGGTGCACGGCCTTGGTGGCTTCGGCAAATGGTCACTGAATATCGGCGAAGGATTGGTCAACTGGGTGCGCGGGTTCCAACCGGTCAAAACCGGGCTTGCCAAACTGGAACAACGCGACCCTGCCCAGCGCGTTGCCAATGCAATCAACAGCGCGGTGGTCACCTCTGCTGCGCTCTCGACAATCGGCCTTGTCACCGGCTTTTTTACCGGAGCGCGCGTCTCTGGCCGCGGCAAGCAACAGTTCGAGCAGGCAAAAGAGGAAATTACCTCCCTGCGCACAAAGAATGCCCAACTTAGCGATAAGCTGATCGAAACCCAGTTCGCGCTGGAGGATACCAAGACAGCTGAAGCCGCCAAACATGGCACCCTCACTATTTCGCACGACGACCAGCCGAAAAAGAAGGCGGCAGGCCCCGCCCCCACCATCGCAACAAACCAGGCCAGCCTGCATGACCCTATCAACGCAGGCACACAGGTTTCCCTGACCAATTAACGTATAGCGCGCCGATGCTCCAGCACCGGCACCTGCGCACGCGCGCGTGCCACCCGCGACGGATCAATCGGTGCAATCAGTACCTCTGGCTGCTCTGCACTTGCCTCGGCGAGCACCTCACCCCACGGATCAATAATCAGGCTATGCCCATACGTCTCCCGCCCACCGGGATGTGCACCGCATTGCGCCGGGGCAATGACGTAGCAGGCATTTTCAATAGCCCGCGCACGCAGCAAGGTATGCCAATGCGCCTCACCCGTTGGCCGCGTGAACGCAGAAGGCACCGTCAGCAAGGTCGCCCCACGTGCAGAAAGCGCCTGATACAACGCCGGGAAGCGCAAGTCGTAACAGATGCTAAACCCCAGCACCGCCGAAGGAAGTGCCGCCGTCACCGCCTGCTCGCCCGGCACCGCCTGCGAGGATTCCAGATAGCGGTTGCCATCGGCCAACGTGACGTCAAACAGGTGGATTTTATCGTACGTTGCGGTGATTGCCCCCTCTGGCGAGATCAGCAGGCTACGGTTGAAGGGCTTTTCCATCCCCGCCTCGCGCGCACGGATCGAGCCGATATGCAGCCATATCCCATGGCGCTTGGCTACTTCCTGTGCCCAGAGAACCCCGGGATGCGCAAGCATCGGCACATCCTCCATCCGCGCCGTGCCTTCGCGGCGCATGTAGAAGATATTCTCTGGCGTCATCACCAGCGTTGCCCCTTGCGCAACGGCTTCTTCGACCAACGGGGTAAGCCGGGTAATATTTTCAGCGATATCGTCACCGCTGGTGAACTGGATCGCCGCTGCGTTGAATGGTTCCATGACTACTCCTTCACTGTCCGGGCGAGTGCCAACACTCGCACCTCACTGGCCCCGGCTTGCTTCAATGCATGGGCACAAGCCTCAACCGTTGCGCCCGTGGTGATGACATCATCCACCAGCACCAGCGTTTTCCCTGCGACCTGCGGCACATGCTCCGGCGGCACCATGAATGCGTTTTTTACGTTACGCAGGCGGGTCGCACGATCCAGCCGCATCTGCGGTGGAGTCGCCTGCACACGTTGCAGCAATGCGGGTGCACACGCAACCCCTGACTGCGCACTGATACTATAGGCCAACAGTGCCGATTGATTGTATTTACGCCGCAACAGCCGCCGCCAGTGCAGTGGCACTGGCACCAGCGCATCGGCGCCGCGCAACAGGTCGCTTCCTGCGCCCAGTATCATCTGCGCATGGCGGCCCAGCCCTGCCCACTGATCCTGAAACTTCAACGCCGAAACCAGCGGCGCGCTGACGGCATCATAGACCAGCGCCGCACGCGCTTTGCTAAAAGCAGGCGGCGTGGCAAGGCAATCGGGGCACTGCATTTCCTGCTCCAGCGCAATCACGAACGGGATCCCGCAGCAGGTGCAAAACGGAGCAGAAATCATGTGGAGCTTTGCAAAGCAATCCGCACAGAAATTGCCATCGGCAGTGACCGTGGCGCGGCAGGAAGGGCAGCTTGGAGGGAACGCGACATCCACTACCAGCCGCGCCGCCGAAGCAGTTAACGCAACCATTGAGCGGTATCGCTTCATGCTGGTCATCCGGGACAATCTTCGCTAGAGCGGTGGCATGGATCAATCGCCGCCCATTCTGTTCGATCGCGCCCGACTTCGCAAGCGCCGCGCACGCACGCTTCCACAATTCGCGCAGCATGACTTCCTGCACCGCGAGGCAGCCGAACGGCTGGCGGAATCACTCGGCTTTATCCTCCGCCCTTTTCCGACGATTGTGGCACTTGGCGCCTACTCCCCTGCCCTGCACGCGGCCCTCGCCACCCGTGAGGGGACTGACCATTACATCGCCTGTGACAATCTGCCACAAGCGCTGCACGCCCATTCCGGACCACGCATTGTAGCGGATGAAGAGGCGTTACCCTTTGCCGATAACAGCGTCGATGCCGTTGTCAGCCTGCTCTCGCTGCACTGGGTGAATGACCTGCCCGGCACGCTGGCACAAATCCAGCGCATGCTGAAACCAGATGGGTTGTTTATGGCCATCCTCCCCGGCGGCGGCACCCTGCATGAGCTACGCGACATCCTCGCCGCAGCAGAATCTGCACGCACGGGCGGCCTTAGCCCACGGGTTGCCCCGTTTCTTGATGTACGCGATGCTGGCGCACTACTACAACGCGCAGGCTTTGCCTTACCCGTCGCCGATAGCGACACCCTCACCATTACCCATCCGAACCTGTTTGCTTTGATGGATGACCTGCGCGGCGCGGCACAATCCAACATGCTACTCCAGCAAGTCCGACATTTTACCCCACGTGGGTTGTTTCTGGATGCCGCCGCACGCTATGCTGCACAACATAGCGATCCTGAGGGACAGATTTGCTCGACCGTTGAACTTATCACCATGACAGGCTGGAAACCGGCGCCCAATCAGCAACAACCGGCCAAACGCGGCAGCGGAAAAATATCCCTGACACAAGTGCTGCAATAACTATCCGAGATGGTCCATTAGCGCGGCGATCAACGGCACATCGGCAGGTGGCATGGGCATTTGCACCATTTCGCGCGGATGCTTCCAGGTTAGCGCCTGCCCTTCGAGTGATTGCGGGATCCCCTCCCATTTGCGGCAGACATAAAGCAGCATCAGGAGATGGAAATGCTCGTAAGCATGGCTGACAAAGGTCAATGGCGAGGCACAGCGCTCGCAGATTTCGACACCCAGCTCTTCACGAATTTCACGGGTCAATGCGGCCTCAGCGGTTTCGCCCGGCTCGACCTTACCGCCGGGGAATTCCCACATCCCGGCCATGGCCTTGCCTTCTGGTCGCTGGGCAAGCAGCACCCGGCCATCAAGGTCAATCAACGCAACGGCGGAGACCAGTACGGTCTTCATGAGCGATAGTCCGCGTTGATATCGATATAGCCATGCGTCAGGTCACAGCTCCAGACGGTAGCCGCACCACTGCCGATACCAATATCAACATCAATATGGATATCGCGGGTTTTCATATGTGCGGCGACGGGGGCTTCATCGTACCCTTCGACGCGCTCACCATCCTGCGCGATGGTGATGCCACCAATGCGAATGCGCAACCGGTCGCGATCCACCTGCTCGCCACTTTTACCAACGGCCATCACAACCCGACCCCAGTTTGCATCTTCACCGGCAATGGCGGTTTTCACCAACGGTGAGTTACCAATCGCCAGCCCGATCCGTCGCGCGGCATCGTCATGCTCAGCACCATGTACCGCGATGGTAATGAGCTTCTGTGCCCCCTCACCATCGCGCACAATAAGCTGTGCCAGTTCAATCATCAGCCCATCCAGCGCCTGCTGGAATGCCTCAGCTTCCGGCGTATCCTGCGCAATCACCGCAGCAGAAGCGCCAGTCGCAAACAGCAGTGCAGTATCGGACGTAGAGGTATCACCATCCACCGTGACGGCGTTAAAGCTCTTGGCATTGCTTTGCTGCAACATGGACTGCAACAACGGGGCATCAACCGTGGCATCGGTAAAAACAAACGCCAGCATGGTCGCCATGTCCGGCGCAATCATCCCGGAGCCTTTGGCAATACCATTGATCCGCACCACCTGCCCGTTGATCGTGACCTCACGCGTCGCCATCTTGGGAAAAGTATCCGTCGTCATGATCGCCGCAGCGGCATCGGCCCACGTGTCCGGACGGAGATTCCGGCTGAGATCCGGCATCGCCGCCGTAATTTTTTCATAGGGCAATGGCTCACCAATCACGCCGGTCGAAGCGAGGTAGACATCTTCTGGCGTACAGCCCACCGCATTTGCCGCCGCCGCGGCTGTATGCTCTACCGCAGTGATCCCACGCCGTCCGGAAAATGCATTGGCATTACCAGAATTCACCAGCACTGCCCGTCCAGCGCCAGAAGCCAGCACCTTGCGGCACCAGTCTACCGGCGCAGATGCGGTTTTAGAACGGGTGAACACCCCAGCCGCCGTAGTGCCAGCGGCCAGTTCAACCAACAACACATCGACACGGTTTGCGTATTTAATGCCAGCAGCAGCCGTTGCCAACCGCACCCCCGCAACCGGCGGCAAGGTGGGAGATGCCTCTGGCGCAAGCGGCGAAACAGCTAGTTTCATGCCCCCCGCCATTACTGTACGTCGCTTTTAGCAGCAGGCTTATCGACCTTTACAATCAGCGGCGCGGATTTTGTATTCACATGCGCGGCAGGCTTCTCTGGCGTTGGCAGGTTTTTATCAAAAGGCATCGCCTTACCTTTCGCATCGAACACTTCAACATCCGCCGACTTTACCAACCCGGTCACATAGTCATTCAGGCGTCGTTCCTGCAAGTTGGCACGCAACTGATCCTTCATGGATTCAAACGATGGCGGCACCACATTGCGGCTATCTTCTACCTTGATAATATGCCAGCCAAACGCGGTTTTTACCGGCTCGGAAACCGCCCCTTTTTTGAGCGAAAATGCAGCTTCGGCAAATTCTTTGACCATCTTGTCTTTGGTGAAATAACCAAGATCACCGCCTTGTTTAGCAGAACCGGCATCCTTGGAGTATTCACGGGCAACGGCCTCGAAGCTTTTGCCATCCTCGATCTTTTTACGGGCTTCCTTCGCTTCTTTTTCGGTAGCCAGCAGAATATGCCGCGCACGGACTTCGCGCTCATCTTTCTCGCCCGCAGTGACGGCATCATATTCCTTTTTCAGGTCGGCATCGGTGATGCTCTCACCGGTTTTGCTATCGAGGAAGGTGCGGATCACCAGCTTTTTCTTGAGTGCTTCCAGCTCCTTTTGCACCGCTTCTGACTTATCGGCACCCTTTGCCAGCGCCTCGCCATAAACCAGCTTCTCGGCCATGATTCCACGCAGGATTTTATCGCGTACGTCTGGCTTTACACTCTCGAAGGCAGGGGCTTCGCCAGATGGAAACAACCCATTCCAGAACGCTTTCGCCTCAGATACCGCAACATCCTGATTATTGACCTTCATAATAACATAGTCATCCGCCAGTGCCGGGCTCGCAACGGCAAGCAATGCCAGCATGGAAACCGTATAAACAAACCGCATGGGATATCCTTGTGCTAAAGGGTGAAACATTGTCGCCTGATTGCCATAAATCCGGGATAAGTGCAAGTATGGGCAACAGGTAGCGGCGGTTATTAACAACGCCTAGCAATTGACAGGCCGCCTTGCGCACCCTATCTATCCGCGGACTGGATCTATGTAGAATGACCCCTATGGGTCAGGATTGGAACTTATGCTGACTTCCCTCGCTAAAAAAATCTTCGGTAGTGCCAATGACCGGCTGGTCGCCAGCCTGCATAAGGAGGTTGCGGCAATCAACGCGCTGGAGCCTTCGATCGCCGCGCTAAGCGATGAGCAGCTCCGCGCAAAAACAGCAGAATTCCGCATGCGCCTCGCCAACGGCGCGAAACTCGACAGCCTGATGGTGGAAGCCTTTGCCGTCGTACGTGAGGCCAGCAAGCGTGTACTCGGCATGCGCCATTTCGACGTACAGATGGTCGGCGGCATGGTGCTGCATAAAGGCATGATCTCGGAGATGAAAACCGGTGAGGGGAAAACCCTCGTCTCGACCCTCCCCGCTTACCTGAACGCCCTCACGGGGAAAGGCGTGCATATCGTTACCGTCAACGACTACCTCGCCCGGCGTGACTCGGAATGGATGGGGAAAATCCACCAGTTTCTGGGCCTGACCGTCGGCGTCGTCGTCAACGAACTGCGCGACGATGGCCGCAAACACGCCTATAACTGCGACATCACCTACGCGACCAACAACGAGCTGGGCTTCGACTATCTGCGCGACAACATGAAGTATGGCCGCGAAGAAATGGTACAGCGCCCCTTCAACTACGCCCTCATCGATGAAGTGGATTCCATCCTGATCGATGAAGCCCGGACGCCACTGATTATCTCCGGCCCAACCGAAGACAACTCCGAGCTTTATACCAGCATCAACCGTTTCATTCCGATGCTGACTGAGGAAGATTACGACCTCGACGAAAAAAGCCGCAACGTCACGCTGAATGACGTGGGCGTTCCCCATATCGAAGCGCTCCTCACCAGCGCCGGACTGCTGAAAGAAGGCAGCGGACTTTACGACATCGACAATGTCATCATCGTCCACCATGTCACGCAGGCCCTACGTGCACATGCCCTGTTCAAGCGCGATACCGACTACATCGTCAAAGACGATAAGGTGATCATTATTGACGAATTCACGGGCCGGATGATGGATGGCCGCCGCTATTCCGAAGGGCTGCATCAGGCACTGGAAGCCAAGGAAAACGTCACGATCCAAAACGAGAACCAAACCCTCGCCAGCATTACCTTCCAGAACTATTTCCGCCTCTATCCGAAACTGGCCGGGATGACCGGCACGGCAATGACCGAAGCCGGCGAGTTCGATGATATTTACAAGCTGGATGCTGTGGAAGTCCCCACCCATGCACCCATCGCACGCCTTGATGAGCATGATGAAATCTACCGCACCAGCGCCGAGCGTGATGCCGCCGTGGTCGCCCTCATCAAAGAAGCCCATGCACGCAAACAGCCAATGCTGATCGGCACCGTGAGCATCGAGAAATCCGAATCCTTCGCCGCGCGCCTCAAGAAAGAGAAAATTCCGCATCAGGTGCTCAACGCCCGCTACCACGAGCAGGAAGCTCAGATCATCTCGCAGGCTGGCCGCCCTGGCGCTGTCACCATCGCCACCAACATGGCTGGCCGTGGTACCGACATTATGCTCGGTGGCAATGCTGAAATGCTGATTAGCGCCGAAACAGCACGCGTTGCAGACACCACCCAGCACGCTGCCATTGCAGAACGCATCCGCGCGCAGGTTGCTGCCGACAAAGAAATCGTCCGCGCGGCAGGCGGCCTGTTCGTCATCGGTACCGAGCGCCATGAGTCCCGGCGTATCGACAACCAGCTACGTGGCCGCTCAGGCCGCCAGGGTGACCCCGGCGCATCGAAATTCTTCCTCTCGCTGGAAGATGACCTGATGCGGATTTTCGGTTCCGAGCGGATCGACTCCATGCTGGTCAAGTTGGGATTGCAGGAAGGTGAAGCGATCATCCACCCGTGGATGAACAAAGCCATCGAACGTGCCCAAAGCAAGGTCGAGCAGCGCAACTATGAAATCCGCAAAACCCTGCTCAAATACGATGACGTGATGAACGACCAGCGGAAAGTTATCTACGAGCAACGCATCGAGCTGATGGATGCAACCGATGTCAGTGAAACCATCATCGATATGCGCGCCGACGTGAACCAACACCTCGTCAGCACCTATATCCCGCCTGAAAGCTATGCCGAGGCGTGGGACGCAAACGCACTGCATCTCGAACTACAGCGTATTTATGGGCTGGATGTACCAGTAGTCACCTGGGCAGCAGAAGAAGGCATCGCCCATCCCGAGATTCTCGAACGCGTGAACGAGGCGACAGAAGCACTCTTCATCCAGAAGGCCGCGAGCTTCCCCGAGGGCGTCTACCCTCTCGCCGAGAAGCGCATTCTTCTCGAAACCCTCGACCAGCTCTGGAAAGACCATCTGCTGACGCTTGACCATCTGCGGCAGGGCATCAACCTGCGCGCCTATGCGCAGCGCGACCCGCTGAACGAGTATAAGCAGGAGGCATTCGGCCTGTTCGAGCATATGCTGAACCACCTGCGCGAAGTGGTGATCCTGCGCCTTGCCCGTCTGCAAATCCGGGTAGAGCTGACAGAGGACATCATGCGCCTGAAACCACCGGCAGAAATGCACGAAAGCCGCATTGATCCTGCCATGGCACCGCAGCAGCAACCGCCCATGATTCCGGAAGCATCCCGCGCACCACTACGGCTGGTAAAGCCAGAAGAGCGCGTAGCGAATGATCCCACCACCTGGGGCAAGGTTGCACGCAACGAAGCCTGCCCATGCGGCTCTGGCAAAAAGTTCAAACACTGCCACGGTGCTATTTAGGTTGAGCGGCGACGGCCTCACCGGGCCGTACATTGCACCCCGTACAATCGAAGCGCTCCCGCCGGGAGCACTTGCTGACGGTAAGGATTAACCTTCACCCATCGGGAGCGTTGCAGAACGTGCACGCCGCGCCCGGATAATGCCATAAAGGCTGATAAGCGCCCAGCAGCCCTCAAGGACGAAGACAGGCAAGTTCCACTGCTCGGTAAGCGATACCAGAATAAAAACTGCGCCGACAAGGTTCACCATATGGAAGCGCAATTGCGACGCCTGCCAGCGCCCCAGCGATACCATCGCATAGGCATAGAGAAACAATACGGGCGCAATCAGGCCAATCAGTTGGGGTAAGCTCATGCTCATAACGCGCTCCGCTGGCGGTAAATCCGCAGCAACGATACCACGCCAATGGTGAGCCACGCGATATTCAGGAGAAAGGCCGACAGGTTCCACTGCACACTCAGCGAGAGCAGGATCCCCACCGTACCCACAACATTCAACCATTGGTAGGGGGCGCTATGCGCCGCCAGCCGGCCACTTGCCAACAGACCATAGGTCACCAGCACCAGCGAGACACCAGCCAGTCCAACAGCAATAAGAATAGATTCCATTAGGCGGCAGTCGCGTTTTTCTCGCGCTCTTCTTCCAGCGCCTGCTTGGCTTTGGGAGAAAGCTGGAGATGCAGCTCACGCAGTTGTTTTTCATCCGCCACATTCGGTGCCTGCATCAGCAGATCCTGCGCCTGTTGGTTCATCGGGAAGCAGATCACTTCACGAATGTTCGGCTCATCGGCCAGCAGCATGACCATGCGGTCAACCCCCGGTGCCAACCCACCATGCGGCGGCGCACCGTATTTAAATGCATTGAACAGCGCCGCGAATTTGCTTTCGATATCTGCCTGCGTGTAGCCTGCAATCTCGAACGCTTTCACCATGATTTCCGGCTTGTGGTTCCGGATCGCGCCGGAGGAAAGCTCGACCCCGTTGCACACGATATCGTACTGGAACGCTTTGATGGCGAGCAGGTCTGCATCTGTCTTGGCGTTTTGCAGCACCTCAAGCCCACCCTGCGGCATGCTGAACGGATTGTGCGAGAAGTCGATTTTCTTGTCGTCCTCGTTCCACTCATAATAAGGGAAATCCACTACCCAGCAGAACTTGAAGACACCTTGCTCGATGAGGTTCAGTTGCTCGCCCAGCGCCGTGCGTACTTTACCGGCGATGGTTGCCGCGTCGAGCACCGCACCCGAGGAGAAGAACACCGCATCACCATTCACAAGCCCAAGGCGCTCCTTCAGCGCGGCGGTCTTCTCTGGCGACAGGAATTTGGCAATCGGCCCTTTACCCGCGCCATCTGCATCGAAACCAATATAGGCCAGCCCTTTTGCACCATGTGCTTTGGCCAGCTCGATCATGTTGTCGAAGAAGCTACGCGGCTTATCGGCACAGCCCGGTGCCGGAACACCACGCACCACACCACCACTTTTGATGACATTGTTGAAAATCGAGAATTCCGACCCTTCCCAAATGTCACCGACATCTGCAATCAGCAGCGGGTTGCGCAGGTCTGGCTTATCGGAACCGTATTTCAGCATCGCGTCGTCGTAGGTGATGCGCGGGAACGTGCCATCCGCATTGGCGATGATTTTCCAGTCCGAGAACTCAGCAAACGTACCCGAGAGCACTGGCTCAATCGCCGCGAATACATCTTCCTGCGTGACGAAGCTCATCTCGATATCAAGCTGGTAGAATTCGCCCGGCGAACGATCCGCGCGCGCATCCTCATCACGGAAACAGGGAGCGACCTGAAAATATTTATCGAAGCCCGATACCATCAGCAGCTGCTTGAACATCTGCGGTGCCTGCGGCAAGGCATAGAACTTGCCCGGATGCACGCGGCTCGGCACGAGGTAATCCCGTGCACCCTCGGGCGAGGAAGCAGTAAGAATCGGCGTCTGGTATTCAAGGAAACCCTGGTCCGTCATGCGGCGACGCAGGGAGGAAATCACCTTCGAGCGCAGCACAATATTTTGATGCAGCTTCTCGCGACGCATATCGAGGAAGCGGTAAGTCAGGCGCGTAGATTCCGGGAACTCAACGTCCGAGTTCACCTGCATAGGCAGCACATCCGCGACAGACTCAACATGCAACTGGTCGACCACCACTTCGATCTCGCCGGTTGGTAGTTCTTTATTCACGGTTGCCGCATCGCGCGCCGTCGCCGTGCCGGTAACGGTAATCACCGATTCGTTCTTCAGCCGCTGCGCGGTGTCGAACATGGGGTTGTCGCTATTCGCCACAATCTGCGTCACGCCGTAATGGTCGCGCACATCGACAAACACCAGTTGTCCATGGTCGCGCACGCGGTGTACCCAGCCAGAGATACGCACGGTCTGGCCAGCGTCCGAGGCGCGCAGGTCGTTACAGGTATGGGTGCGGTAGGCATGCATGGCAGTAATCCTTATCATTTGAACTGGCTGTGATATAACTGAGAGCATGGAAAATGCAAAAGAAATGCTGCTTAACACGGGTCAATTGGCGCTGAAAGTCACGCCCCGGAGCCGGGTCGAGGGCATCGAAGGGCTGAATGCCGCTGGCGAGCTGGTGGTCAAAGTCCGCACCGTGCCAGAGGATGGCAAAGCCAATACCGCAGTCATCGCCTTGCTGGCCAAGGCCTTCGGCCTCCCCAAATCGAAGCTTGAAATCACCCGTGGTGGCAGCGCGCGCCATAAAATGATTGCGTACCGCCCCTAAGCCGTTACAACAAGCGCATGAAAACACGCGTTATCACGACCTCTGAAGACCTCGCCCAGTTCTGTGCCACCTTTGGTGATGAGCAATTCATCACTGTCGATACGGAATTCATCCGTGAGCGCACCTACTTCCCGCAGCTTTGCCTGATGCAGGTGGCGACCTCAAAAGAGGCCGTTGCCATCGACCCCATCGCCGGGCCGGAGATGGATTTGCAACC
This sequence comes from Alphaproteobacteria bacterium, assembly GCA_030427685.1. Lineage (GTDB taxonomy): Bacteria > Pseudomonadota > Alphaproteobacteria > Rickettsiales > UBA3002 > QFOX01. The sequence continues at coordinate 22,154 of JAUIBB010000002.1, read as the reverse complement.
GCTTTACGCCGCCTTTGCCAATGAAGCGCTGGTGAAAGTCTTCCACGCGGCGAAGCAGGATATCGAGATTTTCGTCCATGATTCCGGCCTCGTCCCCTACCCGCTCTACGACACACAGATCGCGGCGATGGTCTGCGGCTATGGTGAATCCATCAGCTACGAGAACCTCGTGCGCGATATTGTCGGCGCCAGCCTCGACAAAGCCTCGCGCTTTACCGATTGGGCGCGCCGCCCATTGTCGGATCGCCAGCTGGTCTATGCGCTCGACGATGTGATCCACCTGCGCGTCATCTATGAAAAGCTGCAGGAGAAAATTGCCGCCGGTAACCGTGCCGGATGGATCGAGCAGGAAATGACCGATCTCGCCGATATCACCAAATACCGCGTCGATAGCAGCCACGCATGGATGCGCCTCAAAGCCAAAACCCGCTCACCGCTGGTATTGCAACTGCTGCGCGCTGCCGCCCAATGGCGTGAAGAAATGGCCGCACAGAAAAACGTCCCCCGCCAGCGCATCCTGAAGGATGACTGGGTGGTACAGGTCGCCACGCAAATGCCACAAACGGTAGAGCAGTTGCAGGAAGTGCGTGGCATCAGCGGCCAGCTTTCCAAAGACAATATGACCGTGCTGGTAGAGGCGCTGAATACCGCGCGCGCACTGCCGAAAGAAAGCTACCCCACCGTGCCCGAGCGGATAAAACCTATGCCTGCCGCGCAGGAGGCTTGCCTCGACCAGTTAAAGCTCCTGCTGCGCCAGAAATGCGAAGATGCCAACGTGGTGCCACGACTCGTGGCCCATAAGAATGACCTGGAAGACCTCGTCCGAGGCCGCGTAACCTTTGAAAAAAGCCCAATCAGCCATGGTTGGCGCTACGAGATTTTCGGTGCCGCCGCCGAAGCGCTGCTTGCCGGCAAACTTACCGCAAGCGTGGCGGAGTATCGGGGTGGCTACGGGCTAGTCTGGCAGTAGCCGCTAGCCCCATCTGCGCAACTGCCAGCTCGGCAATCGGTACATAACCCGGCGACATGCGTCCCTCCACCACCATGGCTTTTAGCTCAGCAAGCGATGCCCAGCGCGTGTGCAACGCATCCCGGTGGCCATCAAGCGGCAGGGCATCCGCCGCCACCTCATCGAGCATCACCCCATACCAGTGGATAGGGTATGGCTCCTTTTTGCGTGAAGGGAATTGATATGCTCCCAGATCCTTTACCTGCGCTAATTCCAGCATCGGTAGGGTTAGGCTTGCCTCTTCCTCAACTTCACGTGCCAGAGTTTTCTGCAAAGGCTCCAGCACCGCACCTTCCGGTGGTGGGGTTCGGCCATCATGATTAGCATCCAGCATCTGCCCGGAAGCATCCTGATACATCCGCGTACCGCGCACCAATCCCGGTGAAGGCATGTCTTCTGGCGTGAGGGGTTTCGGGCGCGGCTGGTTCAGCAGCACCTGAGGCTGGCCATCACGCAACCGCAGGATGACCGCACCAACTTTGGTGACGGGAATATCATCTGGAACAGGTGTAGGAGCGTGACGCATGCGGGTTTCGTAGCAAAGCAATCAACGGGCGACAAGCCCTTATTGGCCGCGCGCCGTGCTGGCAACAGGCTTGCTACCACCGATTGGCGCTACCACATCACCCCCATGCTGGGCATCATGGTAGATGCCTGCCGGATCTTTCTCGACCCCCTCGGCCTTGAGGAGTGCATTAAGCGAGTTCTGGATTGTCGTGAGCTTTGCTTCACTTGCAGGTGAAACACCGGCATCCTTCTTCTGCTGCAGCGTCTGGTTGAGTGTAACCAGCTCGTTGATCTCCAGCTTCTGGTTTTGGTGTTGTGGGTTTACCATACCCTCGATGTTTGCCACAGCATCGCTTGGATTCCCAAAGCTCAGGTTCTTCGCATACGTGTCCAGGAAGTTGGCTTTGGCTTTCGCCGTCTCTTTTGTCGTCCCAACCGCACGCGAGGCCGTTGGCTCAGTCGCTGGCGAAGCCTTGGGCTTCGTATCCACCTGCGGAGGCGTGGTTTCTTTATGCTGCGATGCTTTTGCCTGTGCTTGCAGGGTAGCGGCAGCCATGACCTTATCAATCAGCGAAAGCGGTGTCTTATGGACAGCACCAATATCAATTCTGGCCGGAGCATCGCTACCACGCGTCGAGGGATCAACGCCGTTATAGTCCATCAACATGTTATCGAGCGCGCCTTTGTTTGCTTCGCTCCATTTTCCATCGGCCTGCGCCTGATCGAGATAGCCACCTGCAACCAGCTGGTTCTGGAGCGCTTTGCTCTGCGCGTCTGTCAGCAGGGAAAGTCCATCCACCGGCGATGCGGGTGGCGTATGGGTATTGGATTGCGTACGCTGATTGTCAGCCAGCGCCGTTGCGCTCTTGACATGCGCTACTTCTGCAGCCGAAATCGCCGGGCCGACGAAATAGTTTCCATCCGGACGACGCGCCGACATGGAGTTCGTGACGCGCTGGATCGCTTCCTCCGGCGAAGAAAAACTGCGATAGCCATCGTTAAATGAGAAGGATCCCATTTCGCCATTGGCACAGACAACGCCAACCTTCATCCCCCGGGGGAATTCCACCCGGCCATTCTGGCTACAGGCAGCGGCATGGGCCAGCGCATTACTAATCAGCGTCGCGCGCAGCGCCGGATCCTGTGTTTTCATGGCTGATGCGATCGAAGTCGCAAACAGCTGCGCCTCTTCAGCCACATTTACGGTACCTGTGGACGCATTATCCGGCACATATTGCGGCTGAGGCGCCGGAGCATCCTGATGCGTAGGCTGGTCATAGCTGTTATCATTGTAGCGTGCGTTATCGTTATAACGTGGCTCTTCCTGTGCTGGCTGGCGGTCATCGTAACCGTCATCATAGCCTTGCATACGCTGCTGCCGAAGGTTATAGGCGCGGTTCTGCGCATAGTTGTTCATGTAATTTGAATAGGCAGGCTTATAGCCATAAGGACGGTAATACTGTCCCCCACCAAAGTTGCCAAAGCCCACGCCGTTACCAAAGCCAATGCCGCCGCCAACGCCAATACCCAATCCAAGGTTTAACCCTACCCCGCCAAAGCCGCGGTTATAGGCACGGTTACCATAGTAAGGGCGGAAATTCCCCGGCTGGTAATTAAATGAAATAAAGCTATTACGCTGGTGGCCATGCCCGTTATGGGAGTGGTGATGCTGGTGAGAGTGATCATGATTGTTACGCTGACTCATATTCCCCCCTCACACAATTGTTTATACCGCTGGCCATAATACGCCTCTTTAATCATTTATACCGCACATTAGTAAAAAATTCGTTAATTTTTAGCAAGTGCAGGTACCGTGGTTTGGAGGGGAAGCGCGCTGAAACCGCGCGCTCACAGTCCCTCACCCTCTACTATAGCAAAGGGCATAAGAAGGAATGTGAAGATTGTGTGACAATCACACTCCCACTCCAGAGGGAGAGAAAATTTCAATAAAGATGAATAGGTTAAATGCGACTAAAATCCAGCATCGGCCATCACCGGGTCGGCCCCGGCGGTAATCGAAGCCAGTAACGAGATCGTCCCCGGCAGGATTTTCGTGAAGTAAAAACGCGCGGTAGCCAGTTTGGCGGAATAGAATTCTTTATCCTCATCCATATGCTCCATCGCGAGCTTCGCTTGTTTTGCCCAGATATAGGCAAATACGACGATCGAGAACATCTTCTGGTACTCCACCGCGCCTGCGCCTGCATGATTCGGATTAGCAAAGCCCATCGTGCCGATCCACATCGTCGCCTGCTGCAGGTACTTGGTATGCACCTTGAGGCCTTTGGTGAATTCCGCCATTGCCGGGTTGTCGCGGTTCTCGGCGATAAACGCATCGACCGGGTGGAAGAAGCGGCTCAAATACCGCCCTGTATCCATCGGCAGTTTACGACCTACGAGGTCCATCGCCTGCACGCCGTTGGTGCCTTCGTAGATCATCGCAATGCGCGCATCGCGCAGGTACTGGCTTGCACCGTATTCCTCGATATAGCCATAGCCGCCGAAGCACTGCATCGCGGTGCTGGCGGTTTCAAACCCGCCATCGGTCAGCGTCGATTTCAGGATCGGCGTAATCAGCTGCACGAAATCATCCGCCTCCTGACGCCGCGCCTCGTCTGGGTGCCGGTGCGCAAGGTCCACCTCGCGCGCCGTCCATAGCGCCAGTGCCCGCGCGCCTTCGGTAAAACATTTCATCGTGTGCAGCATCCGCCGTACATCGGGATGCACGGTGATCGGGTCTGCCGCTTTTTCGGGGAACTTGGCCCCCGTCAGCGCCCGGCCCTGCAAGCGCTCCTTCGCGTAAGCCAGCGCGTTCTGATACGCCGCCTCGCCCACACCGAGCCCTTGTACGCCGACATAAAGCCGCGCCGTATTCATCATCGTAAACATCGCCGGTAACCCGCGATGCGGTTGGCCGACCAGCCAGCCCGTTGCACCATCATAGTTCATCACACAGGTCGGCGAGGCATGGATGCCCATCTTGTGCTCCAGCCCCGCGCAGGAGAACGCATTGCGCTCGCCCAGCGAGCCATCCGCATTCACCATCACCTTCGGTACCACGAACAGCGAAATCCCCTTGCTCCCCTTCGGCGCGCCCGGCAGGCGCGCGAGGACGAGATGGATGATGTTCTCGGTCTGGTCCTGCTCACCCGCAGAAATGAAAATCTTATTGCCCGTAATCGTATAGCTGCCATCCGCATTCGGCTCCGCTCGGGTTTTCAGCAGGCCGAGATCCGTCCCCGCTACTGGCTCCGTCAGGCACATCACGCCCGACCATTCGCCGGAAATCATCTTCGGCAGGTAAATCTTTTTCAGTTCATCCGATGCATGAAGCAGCAGCGCGTGGATCGCCCCATGCGTCAGCCCCGGCGTCAGCCCGAACGAGAGGTTGCTTGAGCACACCATCTCCAGCATCGGCATGTTCAGAAACTCCGGCATCCCCTGCCCACCGAATTCCTCCGGCCAGGTCAGCGTCGGCCACCCGCCCTCGACATAGGCTTTGTACGCCTCCTTGAACCCATCCGGCGTCGTCACCGTGCCGTCTTTAAATTTCAGCCCCTGCTTATCGCCCACCGTGTTGAGCGGAAACAGCACCTCTTCACACAGCTTGGCAGATTCGGAAAGCAGTGGCTCAACGAGATCCTTCGCCGCAGCAAAGCCCTCGACCTCCATATACTGGTCGAGTTCAAGGAAATGGTTGATGAGGAATTGATAGTCTTTCAGCGGTGCGGAATAGGTTGGCATGTTAGTTCCTCAACGGTTTCGACGTATTCAACATATGCGCGATGCGGTCGCGCGTGGCTTTGGTATGCACCAGCTCCATGAACATATCGTGTTCGAGGTCGAGCACCTGCTGCTCGGTCATCTCCACGGTCATGTCGGTATCGCCCCCTGTCAGCACGTGAGCGAGATGCAGCGACACCACTTCATCGTGCGGCGTGGCCTTGCCGTTGCTGCGGAAGCCATCGACGGCCATTTTCAGTGCAGCATAGCCGGATGCACCCGGCAGACGGACAGTGCGCTGCTCCGGCGGCGCATAATTCTGTGCGAGTTCGAGCGCGAGTTCCTTCGCATCCGCCAGCACGCGGCGACGGTTCATGGTGATGCGCGATTTTGCATTCAGGATCATCATATCCCGCGCTTGCGGTGCCGAGCCGCCGACTTTCGCCGTCGAGATATATTCAAACGGTTTGCTGATCGCCGGCATCGGCCCACCGGCCACGAACGGATCTGGCCGCTTGCCTTGCATAATGGCTTTTTGCGATGCCTCTGCCGCGATGATGTGGCGGAACAGCAGTTCCTTACAGCCACCCCAACCCGGAATCACGCCAATCCCCGCCTCGACGAGGCCGGGGTAGGATTCGATATGCGCCTGCACCGCATCGGAATGCAGCAGCAATTCGCAGCCACCGCCAAGCGCCATGCCGGAAAGCGACGCCACCACCGGGAACGGTGCGTATTTAAGGCCCATAAAGGCATTCTGGCCTTGCTTGATCATGTCGGAAATCGCCCACCAGCTGGCCGTGTTACAGGCCAGCATGAAGTAACCGATATTCGCGCCGAAGCTGAAATGATCGCCATCGGTGCCGATCACCACGCCACGGAAACCGGCCTTCACAATATCCGGTAGCTGCGCGACCATTTTCAGGTTCTCAGGGTCCCAGGTATTTTGTTTGCTGGTGAGCTCAAGGCACGCAATGCCATCGCCCAGATCCCAGACTTGCGCCGAAGCGTTTTTCTTCACCGGCTTCGCGCCACGGATTTTTAAATCCTCCAGCATCAGCGACCCGTTGGGAACGGGAACCGAAATATAGTTCCCACCAATGGCAAATTGCTGGCGCGCGCCATCCTGCACATCGTAGAGTTTTTTACCGCGCGCCTCGGCAATCACCGCAGGCACGGACATCCCCATTTTTTCCCACGCAGCCGCAATAATCTCCGTCCCACTCACGCCCCCATGCGCCGCACGATCGATCATTTGGAAAGGACCGTATTTCCAGTTATAGCCCATCTGCATCGCGGCATCGACGGCGTAGATATCGTCCGAGATTTCCGGGATGAGCGATGCGGCATAATGCAGCGTTTTGAGCATCACCGCTGCGGCATACTGGCCGCCGATGTCCGGGTGGCTGAACAGCGCGGCAGGGCCACCACGTGCGGCGCTCAGGCTCTCCAGTCGCGGTTTTTTCTCCGGCGCGTAGTCACCCGTTTTGAGGTTGATGACCTCTTTCGTTTTTTTGCCATCCGCACTTTTGACCATGCGGTAGAACCCGCCCTTGCCTTTGCGTCCGGTATAGCCGTCGGCGATCATTTTCTGCACCAGTTCCGGCAGGTCGAACAGCGTGCGGAACGCGTCCTTCTCCGGCAGCGTCGCCATCATCGCTTTCGCGATCAACGGCATCAGATCAATCCCGATCAAATCGTACAGCCCGAACATGCCCGTCTTCGGCAGGCCCAGCGGCTTGCCCATAATCGCATCCGCTTCCTCGACGGAAATGCCAAGGCGCATCGCCTCGACCAGCCCTGCGGTCATCCAATACACGCCAATGCGGTTGGCGAGGAAGCCCGGCGTATCCTTCGCCGGCACCACGCCTTTGCCGAGCACGCGATCTGCGAATTCACAGAACGATCCAAACCGCGTTTGATCAAAGCTCGGCGACGGCACCACTTCCAGCAGCTTCATGAAGCGCGGCGGGTTGAAAAAATGGGTAATCATAAAATCGTCCTGGAACGATTTCGGCATGCCATTAATCAGCACATGCAGCGGCAGCGTCGAGGTGTTGCTCGACACGATGGAGCCCTTCTTGCGCACCTTCTCGATTTTCGCGTACACGTCCTGCTTTACTTCCAGCTTCTCCAGCACGACTTCCACAATCCAGTCGCACTCGCCGAGCTTGTCGAGGTCGTCCTCGAGATTCCCCGGCGTTACCAGCTTGGCGTATTTTTTATGCGCAAAACCCGGCGCACCACCTTTGAGCTGCTTTTCGATCGCGCCCTCGGCATACGCATTGCGCGGCCCTTCCTTCGGCACGATGTCGAGTAGCAACACCGGAATCCCCGCATTGGCAAGCACCGCTGCAATGCCAGAACCCATCACACCCGAACCTAAAACCGCCGCCCGTTTAATCTCCATAGTCATTTTGCTTTCCCCACAATTTCACAGCGCTGAACTCGACAATGTGCCGCAGCGCCTTCAGCCTTTGGCTCCCAGAATTTTTTTACGCATTTTATGCCCTCGGCGCGCTCGCTAAAAAATGCCTCAGCCGCCGCTTCATACCCAGCATGCACCGCTGCCGGGCCGCACATTCCCTTAACTACCACACAATCCTTATCCTGAGCGCAATACGTCCATTCCGCCAAGGGGTCCGGATGCATCGACGCATGGCCCACCATCGGCACCAACGCCGCGATGAGGATTAGAACCTGCCGCATCTAGACTTTCTCCAGAATCGTCGCAATCCCCTGCCCCTCGCCGATACAGGCAGTCGCCAGCGCGTATTTACCCTTACCGCGCGACAGCAGCAGCGCTGCCTTGCCGGTAATCCGCGCGCCAGAGGCACCAAGCGGATGGCCCAGCGCAATCGCGCCTCCTTCAAGGTTTACTTTCTCGATCGGACAGCCCAGCTCGCTGATGCATGGCAACGACTGCGCCGCGAATGCCTCGTTAAGCTCGATCACGTCGATATCCTTCATCGTCAGCCCTGCACGCTTCAGCGCCTTTTGCGATGCTGTGATCGGCCCAAGCCCCATCACCGCCGGGTCCAGCCCCACCACCGCCATCGACTTGATGCGCGCGAGGATCGGCAGCTTATGTTTTTTGGCGTAGTCTTCCGACGCCACGATCACCGCTGCCGCGCCATCGGTCAGTGGCGAAGACGTCGCGGCCGTCACCGTGCCTTTGGCATCAAATGCGGGGTCGAGCTTCGCCAGATCCTCCGCCGTCGAATTGGCGCGAATCGTCCCGTCCTTATCGACCACACCTGCACGGGTCGTGATCGGCACGATCTCCCCCGACATATCCGCCGCAGCCGCCTTGCGGTGCGAGGCCAGTGCGAATTCTTCCTGCGCCTTGCGCTCGATCTTGAATTGCTTAGCCACGTTCTCGGCGGTCAGCCCCATCGACAGGTACGCCGACGGCATATTCTTATAGAGCAGCGGATTCGGCAGCGGGTTGAACCCCGCCATCGGCACGCGGCTCATGGATTCCACACCCGCCGCAATAAACAGATCGCCCTTGCCCGCAGCGATATTGCCCGCCGCGATATGGATCGACTCCATGCTTGAACCGCACCAGCGATTCACCGTCTGCCCCGCGACCGTCACCGGCAACCCTGCCGCCAACGCAACCAGCCGACCCATGTTCAGCCCCTGCTCCCCTTCCGGGAACGCACAGCCAAGAATCAAATCCTCGACATCGTCTGTATTGATCTTGGTTTGGGCAACCAGTGCCTTAATAACCTCCGTCACAAGGTCATCCGGCCGCACACTGGCGAGCGCACCTTTATGTGCCTGAGTGAAAGGAGAACGCAGATAACCGACGATAACCGCAGAAGTCATGAATAAAGCTCCCTAAAATGTCCAGATACACTACCAGAATTTTAGGGAATTAGAAGCGGATAACACCCGAACCCATCACAGCCGAAAGATTCACCCGCGCGCTGTGGCGGATTTGTGCGGCACCTCTCGAATAGCAAGAAAAATATTTATTTTTTCGTGAGGCAGCCTAGGCGGCAAGGCGCCAAAGCACCCATTGCAGCCAGCGTGGCATGCTATACAGTAAATAGCACTGCACCGCCGTCACCGCCCAGAATGCCAGCTTAAAGCGCGTCTTCCGGGTTTTATGCCGCAGTATCTGCTGTGCAGCAAACGCCGCCAGCGTACCACCTGCAAACCCGGCCAGCAGCAGGGTCGCCTCCGCCACTCGCCAACCGCCACTACGCGCCGCGCGCTTATCCTGCCAATACAGGAAATACGTGAAGGCGTTGACGCCCAGAAGGTACAGATAAAGATTCATGCCGCCATAGGAGCAGGCTTCACTTGCACAGGCAAGCATTTATGCTAAGAGTGCCGCCAGCCGCGGGTGTAGTTCAATGGTAGAACGAAAGCTTCCCAAGCTTTAGGCGAGGGTTCGATTCCCTTCACCCGCTCCATTTTCCTGTGAAGGGAACCTGCTATGTCCGGCGCTGCACAGCCTGCCACCTCTAAATTCGCGGCCATGCTGCGCGGGGCGCGTGGACGCTGCCCGAACTGTGGCGAGGGCAAGCTGTTTGGGAGCTTCCTCAAAGTCGCCGAGACCTGCAATCACTGCGGCGAAGAGCTAAACCACCACCGTGCTGATGACCTGCCCGCTTACCTGATTGTGGTCATCCTCGGCCATATCCTTGTCCCCGGCGTGGTCTGGGTAGAAGTCGTCTATAGCCCCAGCTACTGGGTGCATGCGGCCATCTGGCTGCCGGTGACGCTGGTCGTTGCCGTTGGCCTGCTGCAACCCTGCAAAGGCGCCGTCGTTGCCACGGAGTGGTATCTGGGCCTGCACGGATTTTTTCCATCGAAACAGCGGCGGCTCGCTGCCATAACCCCATCCAACTAACGTCAGAGGAACCTCCCCATGTTCAACGAATTTAAAACCTTCATCGCACGCGGCAATGTGATCGACATGGCCGTTGGTATCGTCGTCGGCGCAGCTTTCACTGCTATTGTCACCTCGATGGTGAGCGACATCATCAACCCCGTTATCGGGATGCTGCTGGGCGGCATCGACTTCTCGAACTATTACGTAGACCTCTCAATGGGCAACTATGAGTCACTCGACGCGGCCAAAGCAGCTGGCGCGCCACTCATTATGTACGGCCTGTTCATCAATGCGGTGATCAAGTTCCTGATCGTCGCGTTTGTCGTGTTCCTGATGGTCAAGCAAATCAACCGGCTGAAAGAAACCATGGTCAAAAAAGACGCCGCCGCTGCTGCCGAAGAAGCGGCCGCCCCTGCCGCAACGCCAGAGGATATCCAACTCCTGCGTGAAATCCGCGATGCGCTGAAAAAATAAAAAAAGGGCCGGCGAACCGGCCCCAAGTCAGTGAGTGGGTCTCGAAACCTGGTTAGCGCCGACCACGGCCAGCGCAATGATCGTCCCATGCCACCGCATAGCCATGCGCCCTCAGAGGGTGCCGGTTGCGCGCAAAATACCGGTGCCCATAGCGCAGAGGCCGCGGCGACGCATAAATCGGGGCAGGTGCGTAATAGGCAACGACGGGCCGCGGCGTATAGACCACGGGCGGCGGGGCCGAAATAATGGAAAGGTGAAAGCTGCTTCCGGCCTGTGCCGGTGCAGCGGCAAGCGCACTAAGCGCCACAACGGACATCACGATATTTCGCATACGGGAACTCCTACATGGTACGTGGTTGTTCTTGCCGCCCTTGTAACAAGCCAAGGTGAAGCCAACCTGAAATCCACGTTAAGAGTTCGTAATGTTCTGCATGGCAGAACTAGGACACGTGCGAGGCCACATCTGCCGAACTCGCCACCCGATGCGCCTCAAACCAGCGCACGGTTTCCTCCATCCACAGCTTCCAGTGCTTGCGCAGCGCGTGGTCGCCGCCTACATATTCTACATACTTCACGTCACGCCCCAGCGCGTCGAGCTTGGCATAGAGTTCCCGCGCGCCGGCGACATCCACTACCGCGTCCGCATCGCCATGCATGATGAGCAGCGGCGCGGTAATTTTCTCCGGCCAGCACACCGCCGAGCGCACGCGCAGCACCTCCTCGCGGCTCTGCTCGAACCCTGCGATGAAGCGGTTAAACACCCGCTCCATCGGTGGCCGTGCGGCGAGGTTTGCCGCCGCATCGAACAGCCCCGCGCCGATCGCCGCCGCACTCAGCTGCGCGCCTTCTGCCATCGCCTGGCAGGTCATCATGCCCCCGCGCGACCAGCCGAGCATGAAGATGTTTTTACCGTCCCACCAGGGCTGCGATTTGCCGAGGGCGATCAGGTTCAGCACATCCGCCACATCCGCGCCGCCGAATTGCTCCTGCCCCTCGCTGCCGCCATTGCCGCGATAGTTGCTGGCGAGCACGCCCACGCGCATCCGCTGCACGAACGGCGCCATCAGCACCGTAATCTGGCCGGGGCTGAGCATCCCATAATTGCCGCTGCCGCCCCGGTTATAAATCAGCAGCGGCACACGCTCCGCGTGGTTTAACTGGGGCAACACCTCAACCCCCGTCACCGCCAGCCCATCGCTGTCATAGGTAATCGCCGAGACATCCATCCCGGAGAGCCCCTTCAGGTTCGCCACGCTGGCCTTATACGACGCCTCCGTCGTCCCCTCCATCAGGGCACGGTTTTCTTCCATCCACGCGTAGGGTGGCGGGGTGTAGGGGGTGCGGGTGAGGAGGATCATTTGCTAGCATTAGTGATATTGGCTATCGGAGCAATTATTCTCATTTTATTCTTTCTTTCGTTTTTTTCTCCATAAATTCGCCATAACTTGGAGTCGAATACCCACTCCACGATGAATCAGCAAAATATGCTTCATTGGCAGAAAGGAATATTTTTACTTTCTTAGGAATTTTAAAGCTAAATCGCTTGCCGTTTGCGAGCACGATTTTCAGTCGAAACAAATCTCTCCAATCATGCTTTTTTTGAGGGCCACCAGCTCCTTGCAAAATAGAATAAGCATTTTCAAACTTGTCCCCATCTTCAATCGAAAAAGATGAAAATCGGCGTACGCCTAATTCCATATACGACAACAAACGTAATGGTTTTCTAAATACGTAATTAATCTCTTTGATGGTTATTCTTCTTCCGCTGAGATTGAAGATCTCAATTACTAAATCAGGCGAATAGGCATGATCTAATTTGACATCAATTCGACACCGAGCCTCACGAGCCTGTCCAATGACTACTATTGCAGTAGCAAAAGTTGAGACCGCGGTAAGGCTTTCTACCCAGTTCGCCTCCATCACCCCACCTTATGATAAATCTCCGAACCTTCCGCCTTGAACTTCTCGCTCATCTGATCCATCCCGGCCTTGGCTTCGGCTTCGTTGGCGAGGGGGGCCAGGTTGCCTAGTGCGCGTTCCGTCTTCGCAAAATCCCGCACTTCCTGCGAGATTTTCATCGAGCAGAATTTGGGGCCGCACATGGAGCAGAAATGGGCGACTTTGGCGCCATCCGCCGGCAGGGTTTCGTCGTGGTAGTCCCGCGCCGTGTCGGGGTCGAGCGACAGGTTGAACTGGTCGTTCCAGCGGAAGTCGAACCGCGCACGCGACAGCGCATTGTCGCGCAGCTGCGCGCCGGGATGGCCCTTCGCCAGATCCGCCGCGTGGGCGGCGAGCTTGTAGGAAATCACCCCCACTTTCACATCGTCACGGTTCGGCAGGCCGAGATGCTCCTTCGGCGTCACATAGCACAGCATCGCCGTGCCGAACCAGCCGATCATCGCCGCACCAATGGCGCTGGTGATATGGTCATAGCCCGGCGCGATATCCGTCGTCAGCGGCCCAAGCGTATAAAACGGCGCTTCCGCACACGACTCCAGCTGTTTTTCCATGTTCTCTTTAATCAGGTGCATCGGCACATGGCCCGGCCCCTCGATCATCACCTGCGCGTCGTGCTTCCACGCGATCTGCGTCAGCTCGCCGAGGGTTTTCAGCTCCGCAAACTGCGCCGCATCGTTCGCATCCGCAATGCTGCCCGGACGCAGCCCATCGCCGAGGCTGAAGCTGACATCGTACATTTTCATGATCTCGCAGATTTCTTCAAAATGCGTGTAGGTGAAGTTTTCCTTGTGATGCGCCATGCACCATTTCGCGTGGATCGACCCGCCGCGCGAGACAATCCCCGTCACGCGATTTTCCGTCAGCGGAATGAACGGCAGCCGCACACCGGCATGGATGGTGAAGTAATCCACCCCCTGCTCCGCCTGCTCGATCAGCGTGTCGCGGTAGATTTCCCACGTCAGGTCTTCCGCAATGCCACCCACTTTCTCCAGCGCCTGATAGATCGGCACGGTGCCAATCGGCACGGCGGAGTTGCGGATGATCCATTCCCGCGTCGCGTGGATGTTTTTGCCGGTGGAGAGATCCATGATCGTATCCGCACCCCAACGCGTCGCCCAGACCATCTTTTCGACTTCCTCCGCAATCGACGAGCTGATCGCCGAGTTGCCGATATTGCCGTTGATCTTCACCTTGAAGTTCCGGCCAATCGCCATCGGCTCCAGCTCCGGGTGGTTGATGTTGGCGGGGATAATCGCGCGGCCACGGGCCACTTCCTGCATCACAAACTCAGGCGTCATGAGTTTTGGCAGCGACGCGCCGAAGCTCTCGCCGCCCTTCATGGCTTCCATCGCTTCCTGCCGCGATTCATTCTCGCGGATCGCCACATATTCCATCTCCGGCGTGATGATCCCGCGTTTGGCGTAGCCCATCTGCGTCACGCTCTCGCCCTTGCCGCGCAACGGCTGGCGCGTGGTATGCGGGAACTGCATCACCTCGATTTTCTGGTATTCCTTGTAGCCGTTATCCTCCGGGCGCACCGCGCGGCCATCGTAACGCTCCACATCGCCACGCGCCGCGATCCACTCCGCACGCAGGGGAGCGAGGCCCTTGGTGATGTCGATCTGCTCACTCGCATCCGTGTACGGGCCGGAGGTATCGTAAACAACCAGCGGCGCTTCGCCGGCTTTCTCCGACAGCTCAATCGCGCGCATCGCCACGTTCACGCCCATCATGCGCTCACTGCCTTTAGCGTAAATCTTCGCCGATCCCGGCATTGCGCCGGTCGTCACGGTGAAGGGGGCATCCTTCGCCTGATTTTCGGTTTTGGAGGCGGCGGAGGTTTTTGGAGGGGTCATGGTAATTCTCTTTATGACGAATAATGGATGAACTATAGGGAATCTATGGCCCAACGAACTACCATCAACCCCGTGCTGCCGCAAATAAAACCGGCGATGTTACGCACATTTCATGCGCGGCTGACCACATGGTATCAGGCGCATGGACGGCACAGCCTGCCATGGCGGATAACAGCAGATCCCTACGCCATCTGGATCAGCGAAGTCATGCTTCAACAAACACAGGTCGCAACCGTGTTGGCGCGGTTTTATCACCCGTTCCTTGAAACATTCCCAACCATCGAGGCACTGGCCGCCGCTCGTCAGGAATCCGTCCTCAAAGCATGGGAGGGGCTGGGCTACTACACCCGGGCACGCAACCTGCATAAAGCGGCACAGCAACTGGTGGCCATGGCTGCGCGTGTGCGCCACAACCGCGCCACGCTACCCAATACGGTCGAGTCCCTGCTCGCCCTCCCCGGCATAGGCCGTAACACCGCGCATGCCATCCTCGCCTTTGGCCATCACCAGCCGGTGGCCATCCTTGAGGCAAACGTCAAACGCATCATCGCACGCATCTTCGCACTGGAGAAACCAACGGATGCAGCGCTGTGGGAAGGCGCAGAAACCTTGCTCAACCAAGCGGCCGCCTTCGATTACAATCAGGCGATGATGGATCTTGGCGCAACCCTCTGCACACCGCGCGCTCCGCAATGTGGCCAATGCCCGGCACGCGGTATCTGCCAGGGGAAAGCCGCGCCGGAATCCTACCCCACCCCCAAGCTCAAAAAGACCGTGCCAACACGCCATGTGACACTCAGCGTCCTGATCGATCACCGTGGCCGCCTGCACCTCACCAACCGTGGCGAACGCCTGCTTGGTGGCCTCTGGGGCTTCCCGCAAACCGCGCAGGAAACAGCAACATCACAATCCATGCAGAAGGGCGCGACGCACCTTGGCACCGTTACCCATACCTATTCGCATTTCAAACTCGTGGGACAGGTTGAGCTGGTGCCGGTCAAAAATACCGCCAAAGCGAAGCGCTGCTTCACGCGCGAAGAGATCGCCGCACTGCCGTTATCCACGCTCGACCACAAGGTGCTGGCACTGGTTGAAAAGCACCACCGCGCGAAAAACCATCGGACAAAAATGTGAATGGTTGAAACGGAGATTGACCGCGCACATCAGCATGACTAGCGTTGGCGGATTCAATCTTTGAAGGAGCGCATCATGGCTAAAGCTGCCGTTAAACCAAAAAGCAAAGCAAAGCCTGCAAAAAAGAAACAGCCTGCACGCGCACGGGCGCAAAGCACCTGCCCGCAACGCCCTGCCAAATTACAGGCAACCCGCAAGGATCAGGCGTCACGCTTCAAGCGCACCGGTTCGGCTAAACTGAGCGTCGATGGCGGCAAGCCCGTTGAGTTCCCAATCTACAAGCCGGTAGACGGCGCGAGCGTTATCGACATCTCGAAGCTCTATGCGACCACCGGACATTTCACCTTTGACCCCGGCTTCCTCTCGACGGCCAGCTGCGATTCGGAAATCACCTTCATTGACGGCGATAAGGGAATCCTGCGCTACCGTGGATATGACATTGATGACCTTGCATCAAAAGCCAACTTCCTTGAAACCGCCTACCTGCTGAACTACGGCAACCTGCCAAACAAACAGCAGAAAAATTGGTTTGAATATACCATCAACCGCCACACCATGGTGCATGAGCAGTTGCAGTTCCTCTATCGCGGCTTCCCACGCCGGGCGCACCCGATGGCCATCATGGTCGGCTCGGTTGCATCGCTGTCAGCGTTCTACCACGATTCGCTCGACATCCAGGATCCCGAGCAGCGCGAGCTGGCGATGCTACGCATCATCGCCAAAATGCCAACGCTGGCGGCCATGTGCTACAAATACTCCGTGGGCCAGCCCTTCATGTATCCAAGCAACGACCTCGGCTTCTGCGAGAACTTCCTGCACATGATGTTCGCGACCCCATGTGAGGCCTACAAGGTTAATCCGGTCATTGCCGATGCGATGGAAAAGATCTTCATCCTGCATGCCGATCATGAGCAAAACGCATCGACCTCGACCGTGCGCCTCTCTGGCTCTTCGGGGGCCAACCCATTTGCCTGCCTTGGTGCGGGAATCGCCTCGCTCTGGGGGCCTGCCCATGGCGGTGCGAACGAAGCCGTGATCGAGATGCTGACCGAAATTGGTGACATCAAAAATATCCCACACTTCATCAAGCGCGCGAAAGATAAAAACGACAATTTCCGCCTGATGGGCTTTGGTCACCGCGTGTATAAAAACTACGATCCACGCGCAGCCGTCCTGCGCAAGTCCTGCCACGATGTACTGAAGGAGCTGGGCCAACTGGATGAGCCATTGCTGAAGATCGCGATGGAACTCGAAAAAATTGCCCTGAACGATGAGTATTTCATCGAGCGCAAGCTGTACCCGAACGTCGACTTCTACTCCGGCATCATCTATCGCGCACTGGGCATCCCAACCTCGCTGTTTACGGTGCTGTTCGCCGTTGCCCGTACCGCCGGCTGGGTAGCGCAGTGGAAAGAGATGATCGAGGATCCTGCGATGAAAATCGGGCGCCCACGGCAGCTCTATGTTGGCTCTGCCGCCCGCAAGTTCGTCCCGCTCGACAAACGCAAATAAAGCGCACTATCCGAATACGTTTCAGCCACCGAGGGCGCCTACCCCTCTTGCTGACAGCGCAACACACCCCCACCCCCTTCCAGGGCTGGGAGCAAAAAGCCGCGCAAACATCCTTACAACCATCTGATTAGATATGAAAAATCAGGACTAGCAGCCATTTTCATCAAACCGTCATACAAAAATAAAGAAAAGTTGATAGAATTTAATCTGGCCTTTGTATTTGTATAAAACCCAGCGACTGCTGTCGTTTCCTACGGATACCTAGACCCCTCTTGCGGCGCGCTTGCTTCAAGGGGTTTTTTGCTCACTTTTTTAAATCCAGAATTATGGATAGAAGAAAACTGAAGCACCAGCTCATGGCGGAGTACAGGGAAACACTCCCAAAGCCAGAGATGGTAGTTGGCAACGAGACTGATCCTAACAGTCCCGAGGCCAAGCTCGCAGCCATCGCGGCTGGCCTTGCCAGCCCAAGCGATGCGGAGGTGATTAACCACCTCCTAAATGCAAAAATACCGCGGCGAAACTTCTACGCGGTAAGAGCATTAATACTGCTAGCAATGGCAGTATTAGTGGCGGCACTGCCAGAGGTCCAACTAGGCCCTCTGGCACGCTTTCTCGGTGCATTCGTGCTGGTGGCCATGGCCACAGCAATAGGCAGCACGCTTGTTTGGCCCCTCCAGCGCGACATAGAGGCGCTGAGAAGCTAAAACACAGTGATGGCGATTTAACACCGGGAAACCGGTGTTTTTTTTATCTTGATCGCACTCCCGGCAACAGGCACGCATCTGCCAGAGATTCCAGCAAACAAAAAAAGGCACTGCGACAGAATCGCAGCGTTAGGAAGACCTAAAAATCAGCGTTTGACTAGGAGAGCAGTTGCAGTACGTTGCTTGGCAGCTTGCTGGTCTGTACGGCACGGGCCGCGTCAGACTGCGACTGAAGCAGTGCTTGCAGCGATGCTGCATTCACGTCCTGCGCACCGAGATCACTCTCGCTCAGCGTCGAACGAAGCGCGCTCTGGTTCTGAACTGCTGTGTCTGCTGAAGCAGCCGCAAAATCTGCCACTTCTTTCACCCGGCCAATCAACGCGCTTTCAGCGCTTACGATCTGCTGGGCGGCAGCAACCGTTTCAACCGCCTGCTGTGCAGCAGCCTGCGTCTTCAGGTTCGCATCCCCAAGCAGCACTTTATCGTTGTTGAAGTTACCAACCGTCAGCTTCTGGGCGATGGCTTCTTGTCCCAACTCGGAATCCAGTCCACCCGGGATCTCTGCCAACAGGCCGGAGACCTCTTGTACCCCTGGAGGCGATGGCGGAACATTACTGATCGACAAGCGCAGCGCCTGAAACTGACCATTCAGCAATACCAGCGCAGAGTCGCTCAAGCCACCGAGGCTTGCACGGGTTGCGAGGCTTTGCAGTTGGTCGAGCAAGCGTGAAACCTGCGTCGCGCCACTGTCCAGCGTATCCGTCTGGCCGCCGACGTAAGCAATGCTCAGCGAGTCGACACGCAGGTTGAGCGGCGGATGCTGCTCGATCGCGGCGGCGTCGACCTGAACCTGCGCACTCTCTACCGGTGCGCTAGACTTCGTCGTACTAGCGATAGGTTTATTGTTGAGAACAGCCGAGAGCTTATTGCTCTGGTCCCCTATACTGCGTGTAATGCCCGCAGCTAGCAATGATGTTGTTACCGTCATGGTGCAGCTCCAAAGTTTAGAGTACCTTCTAAACCGATGTTTGGTCTTGCGTTTCGACGTCTGATTGCCAGCCGCCGTAAATAATGCCCGCACAACTATCTGTTGCTTGATACATTATCATAGCTACATTATAAGCAATAATACATCAACTGACAAGGAGAAAACGCAACACCATGTTAAATCCTTTTATCGACCTGATTAACAACGTTATTTCATTAATCAATCTGGCACTGATGGTGTGGATTGTGCTCGGACTACTGGTGCATTTCGATATTGTGAATCGCTACAACCCTCTTGTCAACCGGGTTTACGCGGCCCTCTCGCAATTCTTTGAGCCAATGCTGCGCCCGATCCGCCGCTGGCTGGCACGCTTACTGCCGAATATGAACGGGCTTGACCTCTCGCCCGTTCTATTCCTGCTCCTGCTGCATTTCATTCGGAATGCGTTATATAGCTGGTTCTACGCTATTTAAAGACAACAGTCTTATGCGCATTTAGCAATACGCGCTGTTCGGTGACATACTGAACGGCGCGTGCCAGCACCAGCGCCTCGATGTCCTGCCCCACCTCCGCAAGTGCACCGGGTGTGTAGCTGTGGTCTACCCGCTGGACTTCCTGATCGATAATCGGCCCTTCATCAAGGTCATCCGTTACGAAATGGGCGGTAGCCCCAATTAGCTTCACCCCGCGCGCATGCGCCTGATGGTAAGGCTTTGCCCCTTTAAAGCTAGGCAGGAACGAATGGTGGATGTTGATCGCCCGGCCACGCAACTCTTCGCAGAATGCGGGGCTGAGGATCTGCATGTAACGCGCCAGCACAACCAGATCAATCCGCTCGGCCTCAATAACAGCACGGATTTGCTGCTCAACTTCAGGCTTATTATCCGGCGTCGTGGGGAAATGATGGTAGGGAATACCGCTCCACTCCACAATACCACGCGCATCATTATGGTTACTAATCACCGCCGGGATGTCGATCTTAAGCCGATCCGTCCGCGCGCGGTAGAGCAGGTCATTGATGCAGTGCAGCTGCTTGGAAACCAGAATCAACACCCGTGGCCGCACCGATGCATCAACAATCTCCCACACCATGGCGAACTGTTCGGCCACGCTGGATTGGAATTGCTGGCACAGCACATCGCGCTCCGATGCCGCCCGGAACTGGACGCGCATAAAGAATTGGCGCGTGGAAGCATCACCGAACTGGGTTGACTCCACGATGAAGCCCCCATGCTCCGCAAGAAAGCCCGTCACCCGCGCGACAATCCCATGCCGGTCGGCGCAGGAAAGCGTCAAAATATAATGTGTATCGCTCATGGGGCGGCTGTTTAGTGCGGAAACTGCTTCGATTCAACCAGAATCACCCATCGTCACGAAACCGTCATGGAAATAGGTTATATTGGCACTTCCACAGCCCAATGGAGCGCGTTATTTCAAAAAACAATACAGAGCAGGCCAGAGAGGTCGGCGAGCAACTGCGCAGCTACCGGCTACGCGCTGGGAAATCACAGGGGCAGCTGGGCAAGGATATCGGCCTCGACCGATCCAATATCTGTGCGATGGAAAAAGGAATAGCCGGAATTACCCCCGCCCGACTCAAAATGCTGGCGGCAGCGCTCAACCTTTCGCAGGAAGAGGCGGAGAGCTTTGGCAAAAGGGCAGCACCTGCCCTTCAGGGGCTAGACCCTGTCTGGCTGGCAGAAAACCCTCCCGAAAAACGTGGGGGCCTTGCGTTACGAGCACTCCGAACACAAGCCGGGAAACCCGGAAAAGAACTGGCCGAAACAATCTATGTCAGCCCCGGCCTTGTCCGGATGTGGGAAATCGGCTCACCAATTGCACCGCACTATTATGAGGCTATCCAGTCTGCATTAAATGCATCCGACGAGGATATGAGATTACTCAAATCCACGCGGCTTTCCCGAACGACCGAAAAAGCAGCAGCAGAGAAGAAGCCCAGTATCGCGATGAGTAAAGTAACGGCAACGCAGGCAGGTGCAGCCTATGCGGCAGCGGCAGTGCCTGAACTAAAGCCCTCCGGCGAAAGCGCGCCTAGGCAGGAAACACACAGGTAATCACCGTGCCTTCCTCTGGCTCGGAAATGACCGAGACAGTGCCCCCATGCAACTCCATAAAGCGCTTCACCAGCCCCAGGCTCAACATCGAGTCACTGCCCGGCGCGGTACCCCCACGCGCGAATGGGTCAAACATCCGGGCGACACGCGCCTCATCCAACCCTGCCCCATCATCCTGCACGCGGATAGCAATGGCGCCATCCTCCTGCCGCACAACATTCAGGCTGATATTGCCGCGTGCTTTTGTTAGCTTCACGGCATTGGTCAGTAGGTTGACAAGGATCTGCTTCACCCGCATCTCATCAGCCGTAAGCTGCACAACATCCGATGCAACATCGACGGAAATCGCGACATCTTCAAGAGCAAGGCGCGTATGCAACAACGCAATCACCGCATCGATTGCCGCACGGATGGCAAACGGCTGGACATCCAGCTTCAGGTAGCCTGCCTCGATCGTCGCAAGGTCGATAATATCGCCAATCAGCGCGCCGAGATGTTGCGAGGACTGATAAATACCATCCACGTATTCACGCTGGGCATCCGTTAGTGGTCCTGCATAATTACGTGCCAGCATTTCAGCAAAGCCTGAGATGGATGTCAGTGGCGAGCGTAATTCGTAAGACGTATTGGCGAGGAACTCCGTTTTCATCCGGTCTGCGGTTTCAAACGCCTCGGCCCGCTCCCGCAGGGAACGCTCCACCAGCGTGGAGTCTGTGATGTCTGCGAACGACAGGAGCGTCGCACCATCGGGCAAAGGCACGCAGGAGCAATTAATCACCGACCCATCGGAACGCTCAAACCGCATCGTGGAAAGCTGCCGTGTCTGGAATCGGGCCAATAGCCGATCGAGATAACCCGGCCAGTCCTCCGTCACAAAAAAGTCGCGGCACCGACCAAAAACATCCCGCAGATGTGGCTCCGTTGCGATAAAATCGGCATCCAGATTCCACAGACCACGGAAGACCGGGTTGCTCAGCGTCAGCCGCCCATTCTCAGCAAACACCACAACGCCGTCATGCAGACTATCCAGCGTCTCGCGCTGCACCGCAATCAGGGTATTGTAGGAACGCTCCAATGCCAGACGGTCGGTGACATCTTCATACACGAAGAGAATCCCCCCAAGCGCATGCGGAATCGCAATCACGCGCAGGGTTTTACCATCGGGCAGGTAGAAGAACTCTTCCTGCGGCTCGATCAGGGTGGTGAAGAGCTTAAGCTGTGTTTGTTTAAAGGCTTTAAAGTTTGCCTGCTCTGGCAACTTGCGCTTCTCGCGCATGACTTCCAGCACCTCACCATAGGTTGGTTCAGAATCAAGCCAGGTTTCGTCGTGCTTCCCTAGCGCAACGAAGGCAAAGTTATAG
>JAUIBB010000088.1 GCA_030427685.1 Alphaproteobacteria bacterium | reverse complement strand
ATGCCGAAGGCGTGGACATTCTTCCTGTCATTCGAGATGCCACGCGGCGATGGTGTGCTGCCATTAGTGCTGGAAGCCAAGGTGAGCGAGTATTTGGGGCTGGTCATGCATCTGGTGCTGGCCTTTGGTCTTGCATTTCAGCTGCCGATCCTGCTGACGCTGTTGGTCCGTGTGGGGGTCATGCAGGTGCAGACGCTGGCGCGCGGACGGCGCTATGCTGTGGTGATTTTGCTTAGTATTGCCGCATTCATCACGCCGCCGGATATCCTAAGCCAAGTCCTGCTTTTCATTCCCCTCTATGCGCTTTATGAAGTGTCTATCATCGTTGGCCGCATTATCGAGCGGTCACGTGCTGCGCAAGAGGAACCAGAGAATGCATGATAAAGAATTAATCCGTAACCAGCCTGAATATTTCAAGGCCGCATTGGCGCGCCGCGGGATGGTGGTGGATGTAGCCGGGCTGCAAGCCCTTGATGCCGAAGACCGTGGTATGAAGACACAGGTGCAGGCATTGCAGGCAAAGGCGAATGAGATCGCCAAGCAGATCCCCGTGGCTAAAAAAGAAGGCAAAGACATCGCGCCACTATTGGCAGAGGGAAAAGCCCTGAAAGAGCAGATAGCAGCGCTTGAAAGCGGTGAGGGTGGGGCGCTTGATGCTGCACTGGCTGCCATTCCTAATCTCCTCGCGGCAGATGTGCCAGAAGGTGCAGATGAAGCCAGCAATCAGGAATTGCGCACGGTTGGCGAAAAGCCCACGCTTTCATTTGTGCCAAAAGAGCATTTCGATCTTGGTGAAGCATTGGGCATGATGGATTTCGAGCGTGCCGCTAAAATGTCTGGTGCACGCTTTGTCGTGCTTCGTGGTCAGCTGGCCCGTCTCGAGCGCGCATTGGCAATGTTTATGCTCGATATTCATACCGGTGAGTTTGGTTATACCGAACATCAGTTGCCGTATATGGTCAAAAGCCCCGCCTTGTTTGGCACTGGCCAGTTGCCCAAATTTGCAGAAGACATGTTCAAAACCACGGGCGATCATTATCTCATTTCGACGTCTGAAATTGCGCTCACCAACCTCGTGCGCGAGGAAATTCTGGATGAGGCCGTCCTGCCAATGCGGATGACGGCCTGGACGCCATGTTTCCGCTCAGAGGCGGGTTCTGCTGGTCGTGACACGCGAGGGATGATCCGTCAGCACCAGTTCTCGAAGGTTGAGCTGGTCAGCGTTACCGCGCCAGGGCAGTCCGAAGCCGAGCACGAGCGCATGTTATCTTGCGCTGAGGAGGTACTTAAGCGTTTGGGGCTGCATTACCGCGTGATGCTGCTTTGTGCGGGTGACACGGGATTTTCTGCACGTAAGACATACGACATTGAGGTCTGGTTGCCGGGGCAGGATGCCTACCGTGAGATTTCGAGCTGTTCGAATTGCGGGGATTTTCAGGCGCGGCGTATGAAGGCGCGCTTCCGTGCTGCCGGGGCAAAGGAAACGCAATTTGTACATACCTTGAATGGTTCCGGTCTCGCTGTTGGGCGCACGCTGGTAGCTGTGCTGGAGAATTACCAGCAGCCTGATGGATCAATCAATGTGCCAGAGGTTCTGGTACCATATATGGGTGGTGTTACCGTCATTCGTAAATAATCAATTCCCCGCCGGGTGATGGCGGGGCAAAGGAGCTTATGGCAATCGACCTGAACAAAACACGGATCCTTGTCAGCAACGACGATGGCATCGAGGCCGAGGGGATCCACATCCTCGAGCATATTGCCAAGACACTGTCGGAGGATGTGTGGACGGTCGCTCCATTGCACGAGCAAAGCGGGGTATCCCATTCCCTCACGCTGCACGACCCGCTGCGCATTCGCAAATTTGATGATCGCCGATTTGCAGTGGCGGGTACGCCGACAGATGCTGTATTGTTGGGGGTAATGGAAATTCTGGAAGACAAGCGCCCTGGCCTGCTGCTTTCCGGCATTAATCGCGGCGCGAATGTCGCGGAAGATGTTACTTATTCCGGCACAGTTGCGGTTACGATGGAAGGTACATTGTTAGAAATACCCTCTATTGCCTTCTCGAATCGCCTGCTCGGGGATTATGAGGATCCTGTTGTAGACTGGAGCGCGCCGAAAGCCTTTGCTGCAGATATTGTACGCAAGCTGGCGACGATCGACTGGCCGCACGGCACGCTCATTAACGTAAACTTCCCCGGCCTGCCTGCTGATCAGGTGAAGGGCATCAAGGTTGCACCGCAGGGGCGCCGGAAAATTGATAAAGAAAAGCTGCACAAGCGCACAGATCCACGCGGTCGTGACTATTACTGGATCGGCGGCCCTGGCATGACACCATTTGATGCGCGCCCCGATGCTGATTTTCATATGTTGCTGGAGGGGTATATTACAATTACGCCGATCCAGCTGGATCTCACCAATTTTGCGCTGATGGATCATTTGCGTCAGACATTCGAGGCTGCATGAACGCTCGCCGCGCATCACCAAAACCCGCTGCGCCGATTATTGTGGGCGTTCATCCTGCGCTTAGCACAACGCAGGACGACTGGCTGGCTTCCGAGAAAATCCGCTTGCTGATGAAGCTGCGTCGTTCCGGCATTAGTGATACGCGGGTGCTTGGGGCGATAGAGCAGGTGCCGCGTGAAGCTTTTGTCGAAGAGGCGTTCCGTGATCGTGCCTACGAAGACAATGCTTTGCCAATCGCGATGGAGCAGACCATCAGTATGCCAACGATCGTAGCAACAATGACGCAGGCGCTGGATGTGCAGCCTACGCAATGCGTGCTAGAAATTGGTACGGGTTCTGGCTATCAGGCCGCTATTCTGGCTAAGCTGGCGCGACGGGTGCACACGATCGAGCGTCACAAGCCGTTGGCAGATCTTGCGGCTGCGCGGTTTGAATCGCTGAAATTACGTAACATTACCCCGCATGTTGGCGATGGTAGCAAGGGGTGGCCACATGCTGCGCCGTATGAGCGTATCATTGTCACTGCGGCGGCGGATACCATTCCGCAGCGTTTGATGGCGCAGTTGGCGATTGGTGGGGTGATGATTGTGCCGGTTGGGCCGCATGTGGCAGACCAGCAGTTGCTCAAGCTTACCCGCGTTGCGGAAGATGAAGTGCGTAAAGAGGTGTTGAGCGCTGTTCGCTTTGTACCGCTGGTAGGCGAATAATTAATTCGCTGAACGACTATTTAGTATAGTGGCAAAATCTCCACAGATTCTGTTTTTTGTGTTAAAAATCCCTTTGGCAATGCATTGGCGTTGTGTTCAGTAATCTGGCGTGCTATTGAAAAGAATGCTTGGGGATAACTAAGTGGAAAACCACTTTAATACTTTAAGCTAAGAAGCTCAAAAAAGGGTACTTTTAGATAGCCCTGAGTCGCATCGGCAAGATTGGTCTTAATTGGCCATACATGACATTTTCATGAGGGGTTTGCTATGCGTATTTCCGCAGTTGCGTTTTTAATGATCTTAACGACAGTCTTTCTGTCTGCCTGTGCACAAGATAGCTCACGTGCGCAAGTGGCGGATCGTGGAGCAAATTATTATGGGCGCGCAGCGGTGCAGCATGCTGCGGTAATGCAGGCCTCGACAATGCAGGTTGCCTCTGTTGCCCCGGCGAGTGCTCCCGCCACGATTATTTATGCGCCGGCTGCGCCTGTTGCCTCAGCGCCGGCTGTTGCCTCTGTTGCGCCCGTGTTGCCGGTTGAGGTTTCCCCCGTTCCGGCAGTAAGTCAGGCAGCGGTAATTCCTGCACCTGCCGTGGCAACACCTGCCGCGCCAGAACAGGTGCAAAGCCAGACTGCAATGACGACGCTCCATGGCGGTGCGTGGCAGTGGCCTGTTCAGGGTAAAGTGATTCAGCAATTCGGCTCACAGCAGGATGGCACCGTAAGCGAAGGTATCACGATCGCAGCCGTTGAGGGAGCGCCCATCCGTGCAGCGCAAAGTGGCGAAGTAGCCTTCGTTGGTCATAACATTCGCGACTACGGTAACATGGTGATCCTGCGGCATGCCGACGGTACCCTGACCTCGTATTCACATGCACGTGATATTACGGTTAAAAAGGGCGAGCAAATTGCCATCGGTTCCGTCATTGGAACGGTTGGCAGCAGCGGTAGTGCGGCTAGTCCGCAGTTGCATTTCGCGCTGCGCGAAGAGGGCCGTGCAGTTGATCCGCTGGCTAAGCTACCACAAAACGTAGCCTCGAACTTAATTTAGCGTAGCACGTTACTTAGGGGCTTTGGCCGATTGCAGGATGACATTCCCTGTTGCTTCCAGCGGCATTTGGTCGATCACCAGTAAGACTGCCGGCTCCTTCCCGGGATTCGTACCCAAATGCCATGCATTGGTGGCCTCAACAATAAAGGCCCCTGTTCCGAAATGCTTGCTGTGCGCATGCTCTGTCAGGATGACGTCGATCTCTCCGGAGAGGACATAGGCGTAGCGTTGCGCGGGGTGTTGATGAATCGGCAGGGTTGCCCCGGGCGCAATAACATAGCGTGATACACGAATTTTTGCTTCAGGTGGCAACCGAATGGGCTGCCCGGCCGAGGTCACGCGGGAGCTGAAAAGCTCAGTCACTTGTGTGGGGGGTGTGGCCGAAATCGCAGGGGAGGCAAGCATGGTTGCAGATGCCACCAGCAGCGGCGTTAGCGTGCACCGCACCTTATGCTTCTTCCAGCAAGGCGGTGAGCTTGCTGCGCACGCTGGCGCTGAAATCATTGCGAGCAAGCGCAAGGGCAATATTGGCCTCAAGAAAGCCCGGGACTTCGCCGCAATCATAGCGTTTTCCCTCGAACTCAAACCCATAAAAATCAGTGGTTGGCAGCATGCTGCTCAATGCGTCCGTCAGCTGAATTTCACCACCGGCGCCACCAGCCTGATTCTCCAGCACATCAAAAATCGAGGGCTGCAAAATATAGCGGCCAATGACTGCGGTGGTCGAGGGCGCTTTTTCAGGGGAAGGCTTTTCAACCAGTCCTAGTGCTTTTACCAACTGCTTCTGGCGTTCGTTCGTCTCTAAAATACCGTAACTGGAGGTTTTTTCGCGCGCTACATTCATCACTGCTGCCATATTGGCGTTGGGAATCTCAGCGTGCGCTGCAATCATCTGGGAGAGGCAGGGGGTGGGCGCGTCGATCAGGTCGTCTGCCAGAATAACGGCAAAAGGTTCATCCCCAACCACGTCGCGTGCACACCAAACGGCATGGCCAAGCCCCAACGGCGCACGTTGACGGAGGTAAACGATCGAGCCGGTAGGTGGCAGCCATTCAGAAGTCGAGGCTAATGCAGAAATTTTCTGCTTCTCGCTCAGCGTTTGATCCAGCTCGTAGGAAAGGTCAAAATGGTTCTCGATGGCATCTTTATTACGGCCGGTAACAAAGATAAATTGTTCGATTCCGGCGCGATGAGCCTCTTCAAAGGCATATTGAATCAATGGCTTATCTACGATTGGCAGCATTTCTTTAGGCATGGAACCGTGTTCCAAGCCCTCCAACGGGGAAAACTGCTTTGCGAATTTTGCTCATGCCCTTGGTCTCGCGGGAATCGTGGCAGAAATCAACTGGAAATCCATACGAAGTGTGTTGACAGGGGATAAAAAATGCGTAAGTTGCGCCCTCTTAACATTTCGAGGCAGTTATGGCTAAAAAAGCAACCATTCTCGTGAAGCTGGAATCGACCGCTGACACGGGCTTCTTCTACGTCAAAAAGCGCAACCCGCGTAAGCAGACCGAGAAGCTGAAGTTCAACAAATATGATCCCGTCGCGCGCAAGCATGTCGAGTTCAAAGAAACCAAGTTGAAATAATGCGTTATTTTGTACTGATCGCATCGCTGCTGCCGACAGTTGCGTTAGCGCAGGAGCAATCCGCAGCGGTTGATATGGCCAGCTCGCAGCAATATGCGAGCATGCTGCCGCTGGTTCTTATTTTCTGTGTGTTCTATTTCGTGCTGATCCGTCCGCAGCAAAAGCGCATGAAAGAGCATCAGGCGATGCTGTCCGTGCTGGCGAAAAACGACGAAGTCGTAACCGCGGGTGGGATTGTTGGAAAAATCACGAAGGCTGATGCCGGCGAAACCGTAACGGTTGAGATTGCCAAAGGCGTTGAAGTCAGCGTGATGAAGGCAACCATCGCGACCGTTCGCGGCAAAACGCCATCGAAAACCGGTTCGGACAAAAAGAAAAGCCCGAACGACAATCGCGTCCCAAGTCGCGATAGCGTCGCCAACGACAACTAGCCTCAAGCAAAATTATCAACACCCTTAGCCATTCATAGCCTAGGGGCTTGTCACGTGCGTGCAATCCTGTATGCATGGCGCATCACTAAACGCTAGGTACCTATGCTTGACTTTCCCCGTTGGAAAATAACGTTCGTTGCAATGGTTGTTGCCTTTTTTGCGCTGACCGCACTGCCGAACATTCTGTCACCGCAAACGCTTGAGAAATGGCCGAGTGCACTTCCGGGGAACCAGATCCCATTAGGGCTGGATTTGCGTGGCGGCTCGCACCTGCTACTGGAGCTGGATTTTGCAGCCTATAAGCGCGACCATTTTGCGAATATGCGCGATGGCCTGCGCGATCAGCTACGCAAAGCAAAAGTTGGGTATACCAATCTGCGCGCCTTACCAAACGGGATTTCATTTAAAATTCGTCCTGAGACCGTATCGGAAGGCACCAATCTGGCCGAAATTTATCGCCATGTGGACCCTGATCTGACGGTAGAGGATAACGGCGGGATTACGCGGCTTTCCTACACAGACAGTACGCTGAAGGCCATGCAGATTCGTTTGCTTGAGCAATCCATTGAGATTGTAAACCGTCGCGTTAACGAGGCGGGAACGAAAGAGCCGATTATCCAGCGTCAGGGGACTGACCGTATCGTGGTGCAGGTGCCCGGTCTGGCCGACCCGGCAGAGCTGAAAAAGCTGTTGGGCAAAACCGCAAAAATGACCTTCCACCTCGTCAATGAAGGGGTAAGCCAGGACGCCGTGGCGCGTAATCTGGTGCCAGCGGATACGATCGTGCTGTCTTCGGACGAAGCGAACGAGCGTACACCGGGCCGACAAACACTGTACCCGGTCTATGCCCAGGTTGCTCTCGGCGGCGAGAACCTGACCAATGCGAACGTGGGGTATCAAGGCGGCTTGCCAGTGGTGGAATTCACCTTCAACACGCTGGGCGCACAAAAATTTGGGAAGATTACGCAAGAGAACATCAATCGCCGTTTCGCTGTGGTTTTGGATAATAAAGTCATTACCGCACCGGTCATTCGTTCGGCCATCCTTGGAGGGCGCGGCATTATTGAAGGCAACTTCACGGTTGAATCCGCAAACGAGTTGGCAGTTCTGCTCCGTGCGGGAGCGCTTCCTGCACCACTTAACGTTATTGAAGAACGTTCGGTCGGGCCAAGCCTTGGTCAGGATTCCATCCGCTCGGGCACATTTGCGGCAATCCTCGGTGTTGGGCTGGTTGTCATTTTCATGTTCCTTTCCTACGGGCTCTTTGGGCTCATCGCCAATATTGGCCTTGCGGTACACTTGATGATGGTTCTCGGGGCGATGTCGCTGATTCAGGCAACGCTGACATTGCCGGGGATCGCCGGTATCGTGCTC
>JAUIBB010000087.1 GCA_030427685.1 Alphaproteobacteria bacterium | reverse complement strand
GTAGCATTTCACACTTGCTGAGCAATGCCATGCGCCACTCGGCAAATGATGCAGAGATCAAATTGTCTGTACGTTTGCAGCCCGATGATGGTGTTATCATCAGCGTGCGCGATTCCGGCGAGGGTATTAGTCCTGCACAGCTTGAGGTTATCCGGAATGCGCTCAACGCAGATGTCGCCTATTTTAATATTGAATCCGGCGGGATCGGCCTTGGGCTTTCGCTGACCAAAGAGTTGACCGCACGGCATGGTGGTCGGGTAATGCTTGATTCCATGCGCCGTCATGGCACCGTTGTGTCGATCATCCTGCCGATCGAGCGCGTACTCAGCGGCATGCCAGCTAGTCGTCGTGGGCATCTGCAACCTGTCTAGACGCCGCCCTTTTTCTGACTTATACTCGCCCCATGACAACGCTTCAGGATACCATTCTCGACGCCGCTTTGCCCGTGATTGCCTTTGATGGCTGGACAGAGGGTGTTCTGGTGAATGCGGCCCTCACAGCAGGAAAAAGTAAATTCGAGGTGCGGCGTGCATTTCCAGAAGGGGTACGTGATGCGCTAGGCTATTTTTCCAGCCGCGCAGATGCGCAAATGCTAGACGCCCTGCGCCGGGATTATCACTTGCCGAGCATGAAGATTCGAGAACGTATTGCGACGGCCGTCATGGTGCGCTTGCGACAGCAGGCCCCTCATCGCGAAGCGGTGCGGCGCGCCATTGGTTTTTATGCGCTGCCATGGAATATCTCCTCTGCAACCAAAGCGTTGTATGCGACGGTAGATGCAATCTGGCACGAAGCAGGGGATACCAGCACGGATTACAACTTTTATACCAAGCGCTTGCTGCTTTCGCAGGTATATACCAGCACGTTATCCGTGTGGCTGAATGACTTGACGCCAGACTTACAAGAAAGCGAAGCTTTTCTACGTCGGCGGATTGAAAATGTCATGCAAATCGAAAAGCTAAAGGCCAAAGCCAAAGATACACTGAAGCAGTGTGAAGGCTGGTTGCCAGTTTAGTGCCAGGCGGTTGTGGGCGGCGTCAGCAACATATTGCGTTGTGGCTTTAGCCAGTCGGGCCGGATTTCTGGCGCATAAATAATTTCTGCCGCCGGCGTGTTGATCGCGTAATAGAGTACCGAGCCAGACAGCATTGAAATCTGTCGGTAGCGTTGTACCCGTAACTTGCTGATCTCGTGCTGAAGCTTCTCCATCAGCACGGAGGTGTTCATGGAGCAATCACCATCTTCCTCTAGTACCAAATCGCAGGCCGACATTTCTGGTACGCTGGCATAGTAATTTTCGATCTTATAATTTTTTCGTAGCACGCGAAGCCCGGCAAGTGCTGCAACGCGCTGCTCAGGGCGATATTCCATATAGGCCGACAAGTCGCGAATTGGGCGATAGTTGAGGCGGCGTTTGAGCCATACCTGATAATCTGCAGTGGTAACTTTGGTCATTTCGGCGCCTACCAGCCCCGTGCCATCGCAGATGGTAAAATCGGGGCCTTCGCCTTGCCGGTGCTTGGTAATATCAATCGGCAGCTCCATCAGCCCATTGGTTTTCAGGAGCATGAAATATTGAATCAGGCAGCCAACTTCAATTTTATCCTGATCCGGCATTTGTGCGTGAATGAGATCATGGAAGCAGTCATCCAGCGCAGCTTCATCATAAACGGTTCGGTAAAATAACGGAGGCCGTTTCATAATTCCTCATAAGTAGTAACTACTTTGGAATTACTTGCCAGAACCGCACTATCGCTATGCGTTACCCCCAGTATAGCAAATAATATGAGGCACCACAACGGGGAGCTGCGGCGTGCTCAACTTAAATGAAAAGTAATGGGCAACTAAATATGCAATGCGCGGCCATAGGCATCGAGCACGGATTCATGCATCATCTCGCTGAGTGTCGGGTGCGGGAAGACCGTTTCCATGAACTCGGTTTCGGTTAGCTCTGCGGTCTTTCCAACGACAAAACCCTGCACTAACTCAGTAACTTCTGCGCCAACAAGGTGGGCGCCAAGCAGCTCTCCCGTCTTGGCATCAAACACGGTTTTTACCAATCCTTCTGGTTCACCAAGAGCGATGGCTTTGCCATTCCCCATGAAGGGGAAGCGCCCGACTTTTACTTCGTAGCCTTTTTCTTTTGCTGCGCGCTCGGTGAGGCCAACACTGGCTACTTGCGGATGGCAATAGGTACAGCCCGGGATGTTTTCACGTTTCATGGCATGCGGGTGCTTTCCTGCAATGCCCTCAACACAGATCACGCCTTCATGACTGGCTTTATGGGCAAGCCATGGTGCGCCAGTCACATCGCCAATGGCATAAATGCCTGGCTCTGCTGTGCGGAGCAGGTCATCGACGACAATATGCCCCCGTTCGATTTTGACGTTGGTGCCCTCAAGTCCGAGTCCTTCGGTATTCGCCACAATACCAATCGCGACAATGATGCGATCCACGGTGATGTTTTCTTTTTTTCCATCTTTTGTTTCAAGATGGGCAGTTACATTGTTTTTGCCTTTTGTGACGCCCTTAACGGTGGTGCCTGTTTTGATTTTCATGCCCTCTTTTTCAAAGGCTTTCTGTGCAAATGCGCTGATTTCTTCATCCTCTACTGGCAGGACGCGATCCATCACCTCGACAACGGTGACTTCGACACCCAGTGTGCGATAGAAGCTGGCGAACTCGATGCCAATAGCGCCGGACCCAACAACTAACAGCGACTTTGGCATTTCAGTTGGCACCATCGCTTCGCGATAGCTCCAGATCAGTTTGCCGTCGGCCTCAACACCCGGCAGTTGGCGTGCGCGCGCACCGGTTGCAAGAATGATGTGTTTGGCTTCAATATCCGCCACTTTCTTCTTTTCTTTGCTGACGCTGATTTTTCCGCGCCCCGCGAGAGCTCCAACCCCATCGAACACAGTGACTTTGTGTTTTTTCATCAGGAAGCCAATGCCTTTGGTCAGTTGCGAAGAGACATCGCGCGAGCGGGAGACAATTTTCTTCAGGTCGAATTTTACGTCTTTCACGCTGATGCCGTAGTCACTCGCATGCTGGATGTTACGATAAACCTCTGCGGAGCGCAGCAGTGCTTTGGTGGGGATACATCCCCAGTTCAGGCAAATGCCCCCCAGATGCTCGCGCTCTACCAGTGCTGTTTTCAGGCCGAGCTGGCTGGCACGAATTGCTGCAACATACCCGCCCGGGCCACCACCAACTACCACTACGTCAAATTTTTCCATCGTCTATATCCCTTTCCATTAGCTGCTGCCGGAGAAAATCCAGCGCTCATTGCGATTGAACCCCTGTTACCATGCATCCGGATCAACGGCCTTTTTACGCGAAGGAGTATCCGCTGGCCGATCATTTCCGAATGTTTTTAAATCCTCTTTATCCGTTTCTTTTGTTTCGTCTGTTGGGGTAATGATCCCCAGCTCAACATCAAATTTACGCCGGGCAAGCCAGCCTTCATCACTATTTAGCTTCGCCAGAGCAGGTAGCTGGCAGTGCGGACACTGATTGCTCCGGCCAATGCGCCGCCAAATGCTATAGAGGGGGCCGGGGAGCACCAGAATGCTCCAGATCAGCATCTCCACCATTTTGCTGCCGCGTTTTAGTTTCTTTCGTTCTCCCTCCCAGCCGCAATGCTTGCAGATGAACGTGGTCATGGCTGCTTACGCAAACATCAGAATGGGCTGCTCAAGATAACGCTTCAGCGCTTGCAGATACTCTGCCCCCAAGGCACCATCCACTGCCCGGTGATCAACGGAGAGCGTCAGATTCATGACATTGATGCTTTGCACCTGCCCATGCCGCATGACCAGCTTTTGCTCGCCAGCCCCTACCGCAAGGATACAGGCTTGAGGTGGATTGATGATCGCCTGGAACGTCTTGACGCCATACATGCCAAGATTTGAGATCGAAAAGCCGCCGCCCTGAAACTCTTCTGGTTTTAGCTTATTTTCGCGCGCACGCTTGGCGAGATCTTTCATTTCATTGCTGATTTGTGGCAGTGATTTCTGATCGGCGTTGCGAACGATCGGGGTAATCAGGCCTCCCTCCGTTGCAACGGCGATAGAAAGATCGACGTTATTGTATTGAATCATCGCATCGTCATACCACGACACGTTACAGGCAGGCTTATCGCGCAGAGCAAGTGCCGACGCCTTGATAATCAGGTCATTTACCGAGAGGCGATAGGCAGGCTTCCCCTCTTTTCCGGCTTTGGCTTCTGCTTGTCCGTTCAGCTGGGCTCGAGCCTGAAGCATCGCGTCGAGCTCAACTTCAACCGTGAGGTAAAAATGGGGAACGGTTTGCTTGGACTCAAGGAGCCGGCGCGCAATGACTTTGCGCATCGAGTTATTCGGTAGCTGCACAAATTCAACCGGGTTGCGGCGTGGCATTCCGCCATGTCCCGCTGGGGCGTGCTCTACATCCGCTTTAATGATACGACCATGAGGGCCTGTACCCACAACCGCGCTTAAATCCACACCGTTTTGTTCGGCTATACGTTTAGCCAAGGGAGAGGCTTTTACACGGCCACCGCTTTTTGC
Source organism: Alphaproteobacteria bacterium (assembly GCA_030427685.1). Lineage (GTDB taxonomy): Bacteria > Pseudomonadota > Alphaproteobacteria > Rickettsiales > UBA3002 > QFOX01. The sequence goes on along the minus strand of JAUIBB010000087.1, from coordinate 3,308 downwards.
AGGACTGCTTGCTGCGGCAATCGGCGCTGCTGGTGCAAGCCGTGCCGTGGCTGGAGCTATGCTTGGGGCGGCTACTGGCGCTGCTGGTGCAGCCGTTGCGGGAGCAGCGCTTGTTGCGGCCTCTGTTGACTCCTCAGCTTTGGGAGCTGCCTTGGGCTTCCAGCTCGCGAGTGCTTTTTTGTCTTCCCCCTCTTCGAGAAGCAGGGCAATCACTGCATTTACTTTGACGCCCTCAGTCCCCGCGGCGACAATAATTTTACCCAGCGTTCCTTCATCAACGGCTTCTACTTCCATCGTCGCTTTGTCGGTCTCAATCTCAGCGATGACTTCACCGGCTTTGACGGTGTCGCCTTCTTTTTTGATCCATTTTGCGAGATTTCCCTCCGTCATCGTGGGGGAAAGGGCCGGCATGGTAATTTCGATAGGCATCGCAGTGTTCCTTTAAAGCGTGTTTAATCGAGTTCGTACGTGACAGTCACAGAGGCATTGACCTCTTGCTCGCCCGGTGGCGGCGCAACGGGCGCGGCCTCCATCGCCGGAGCAGAAGCCGACATGGCGCGCATCAGCATCGGGCGAGGATAATCAAAAGCGGGGGCATTTCCTTCGTTGATCTGATGGACTTTGCCCAACGATGCGCCAGCTGAAGCGGCCATACGTGCGGCCTTGTCGTGGGCGTTGCGGATCGCCTCAACAACCATTTCATCGCGTAGCCGATCTGGATTTGCAATGGTGTAATTCACGCTGACCAGTCCCATCCAGCCGCTGTTTTCTTTATCTTCCAGGCCCGCTGCGAGCAGTTTTTCCAGCAGCCCACCAACGGAATCTATTTTGGAGACGGTCATATCCAGACTGGTGGCCACACGGTATCCCTTGAAGCTGCGCGTATTGTTGGCATAGCTATATTCGGGCTGCACGTTCGACGATTGAGTTTTGATTTGCGCCAGCTCAATCCCTGCGCTTTCCGCCACAGCAAAGACCTTTCGCAACTTTTGGTCGTGCTCTGCCTTCGCGGTTTTTAGCTTTGTATCCAGCGCAGAAACAGAAACGCTGACATGTGCCTCGTCTGGCACAACGCTGCGCTCTGCCTTGCCCTGAACGGTAATGGTGCGTATTGGACGAAAATCATCTGCCACCGCCACAGTACTGAACAGGGAGGCTGCGATAAGGGTTGCTGCAATCAGGCGCATAGTCTCTCCTTAGGCGGCGTTGCGGTTTGGTTGGCAAATGCCGCGTGCCGCGACCGCAATATCTTCAACCGTGGGTAAAGCCAGTTTTTCAAGATTCGCTGCGTAGGGAAGGGGGACATCTTTGCCGGTCACCCGAACGACGGGGGCATCGAGGTCATCAAACAGCTCTTCCATCGCAATGGCCGCAATTTCAGAGCCAATGCCAGCCACTGGCCAGCCTTCCTCTACCGAGATAAGGCGGTGGGTTTTGCGTACAGAATCAATGATGCTCTGCTTATCGAGTGGGCGCAAGGTGCGCAGGTCAATCACCTCGGCGCTAATGCCTTCTGCCGCAAGCTTTTCGGCGGCATCCAGCGCTAACTTTACGCAGATAGAGAAGGCGACAATGGTAACATCTGTTCCCTGTTTTTTGACGGCAGCCTTGCCGATTGGCACGAGATGTTCCCCCTCTGGCACGTCGAACTGCCAGCCATAGGTGATTTCATTTTCCAGAAAGATGACGGGGTTGGGGTCGCGAATAGCAGATTTAAGCAACCCTTTTGCATCGGCGGCGTCATACGGCGCGACGACCTTTAGTCCGGGGCAGTGGGCATACCAGCTGGCATAACACTGTGAGTGCTGCGCAGCGACACGGCTAGCCGCACCATTAGGGCCACGGAATACCATGGGTGACTTTACCTGGCCACCAGACATGTAGAGTGTTTTTGCGGCAGAGTTGATAATTTGGTCAATCGCCTGCATCGCGAAATTCCATGTCATGAATTCCACAACTGGTTTAAGTCCCATAAAGGCTGCGCCGACCGCAAGCCCTGCGAATCCATGCTCTGTAATCGGCGTGTCAATGACACGCTTTTCGCCAAATTCCTGAAGCAGGTTTTGCGTCACTTTATACGCGCCCTGATATTCGGCGACTTCTTCGCCCATGACGAACACATCACCATCCCGGCGCATTTCTTCTGCCATGGCATCCCTTAGGGCCTCACGTACAGTCATCATTGCCATTTTACTCTCCTTTGGTGTCCTGCCGGGTTCACGCGACAGTCTCCGGCCAAACACCGGGCCGATGAGGTTGATTTAATTGCTCAGTATATCCGTCCAGAGTTCCGTCGCTTCCGGCTCAGGGCTGGTTTTGGCGAATTCTGCCGCATCATTGACGATTTTTTTGATTTCATCTTCGATCTTTTTAATCGTCGCTTCCGTCGCCAATTTCTCGCTGGTCAGGTAATTGCGGAATTGATTGATGGGGTCATGATTCTCTTTGTAGTCTTCGACTTCCTCTTTACTGCGGTATTTTGCAGGGTCAGACATCGAATGGCCACGATAGCGATAGGTTTTTACTTCCATCAGCATCGGACCTTTGCCACTGCGCACATGTTCGATAACCTTGGTTGCAGCCTCATAGACCGATAATACATTCATGCCATCGGCCTGTACGCCGGGAATGCCAAATGCCTCGCCACGCTTGTAGAGCTCCGTGCTGGCATGGCTACGCTTCGTGCTGGTGCCCATGGCGTATTCATTGTTCTCGATGATATAAATAACCGGCAATTGCCACAGCGAGGCCATGTTGAAGGACTCGTAAACCTGCCCTTGATTGCTGGCGCCATCGCCAAAATACACCATGGTTATTTTGCCCGTGCCCTTGTATTTTTGCGCAAAAGCCATGCCTGTCCCAAGCGGCACGTTTGCGCCAACAATGCCGTGCCCACCAAAAAACTGTTTCTCCACGGAGAACATGTGCATTGAGCCACCTTTGCCTTTTGAGAAGCCATCGATTCGCCCGGTCAGCTCGGCCATGATGCCACGTGGGTCCATCCCGCAAGCAAGCATGTGGGCATGATCGCGGTAGGTGGTGATGACGGCGTCGCCTTTATCCGCGGCGGCCTGAATGCCCGTCACAACCGCTTCCTGACCAATATACAGGTGGCAGAAGCCCCCAATCAGGCCCATGCCATAAAGCTGTCCGGCTTTTTCCTCAAAGCGTCGAATCATCAGCATTTCGCGGAACATGGCGAGCAGCTTTTCCTTCGAGAGTGGCGGCGACGATTTAGCAAGCGATGCGCTTGCTTTCGTGGCGGTCTTCTTAGCAGCAACAGGGGGCATAACATTTCCTGAGGTAAC
>JAUIBB010000086.1 GCA_030427685.1 Alphaproteobacteria bacterium | reverse complement strand
GAATCCCTGCGGCGTGGCCAATGGCGAAACCCTGATCGATGCGTTTACCGACGCGCTGGCAAGCGACCCGGTCAGTGCATTCGGCGGCATTCTTGCTGTCAACCGCCCGGTTGATGCGGCATTGGTTGAAGCAATTGGCAGCCTGTTCCTTGAGGTCATCATTGCACCAGAATTCACACCCGAAGCACAAACGATGCTGGCAGCAAAAAAGAACCTGCGCCTGCTGGTCGCCATCCCCGAAGCGCATCCCTCACCGCTGGCTGATTGGGTGATTCAGTCCATCAGCGGCGGCTATCTGGTGCAAGAGGCAGATGCCGCGCCGCATACGCCAGAGCAATGGAAAACCGTTACCGGCGGCGCATTGCCAGACGGCCAGCTGCGCGATGCTGCGCTGGCATGGCAAGTGGTCAAGCATGTGAAGTCCAACGCCATCGTGCTGGTGAAAAATGGTGCCACCATTGGCATCGGTGCCGGGCAAATGAGCCGGGTTGATTCCGTGCGCATTGCCATCGAGAAAGCGCGCACGCACGGGCACGATCCACGCGGGGCGGTGCTGGCTTCCGACGCCTTCTTCCCCTTCGCAGACAATGTGGAGTTGGCCGCCGAAGCGGGGATCAGCGCCGTTATCCAGCCCGGCGGCTCCATCCGCGACCAGGAAGTGATCGACGCCACCACCCGCCATGGCATCGCCATGCTCTTCACCGGCACACGGCACTTCAACCATTAAACTCTAAAATCCAATCTTTCATTAACGGAAGATTAGGAATCTTTTGCTATTCTCTGAGAAACACAGAGGGGGATTCACATGGATTTTTTTGCCGTACTTTATGCCATCGTCGGAATTGCATTCTTAGGTGCAGGTGTGCCCCAGTTACGAAAATTAGGGCGCGATCAGAGCGGCGCTTCCAGCACCCTGACCAGTTGGGCATTATTCACGGCCTGTAGCGCGATCACAGTGGGCTATGCCTTTACCCATACCCATGACCGGCTGTTTATCATCAGCGCGGCGGTATGTACGGTTGCCAGCCTGCTGATGCTCTCCATCGCCTGCGTACAACGCCTGCAATTCGTGCATCAGCGCAACGCAACCCGCCCGAATCTTTACTACTAAATCAGCGGCGACCGAAGAGTTTCTCAACGTCTGCCTTGGCGAGGGAAACATAGGTCGGGCGACCGTGGTTGCATTGGCCCGAGAACGGCGTTGCCTCCATCTGGCGCAGCAATGCGTTCATTTCGCTTAACGACAAGACCCGCCCGGCGCGCACGCTGCCATGGCAGGCCATGGTGCTGAGGATTGCCTCAAGCTTATCGGCCAGCGCGAGACCATCCTCGTAAAGCGAGAGGTCATCCGCAAGGTCGCGCACCAACCCGGCAACGTCGCTGTCACCGAGGATCGACGGCACCTCCCGCACCAGCACGGTTGTCTCGCCGAATCCCTCCAGCATCAAGCCCAGCCGCGCCCACTCATCTGCCCGGGCGAGCAGACGTGCAGCCTGTGCATCGGTCAGCTCAACCACTTCGGGGATGAGCAGGATCTGCCGCGCGACCCCCTGCGTTTGCATTTGTTCTTTGAATTTTTCGTACATAATCCGCTCATGCGCGGCATGCTGATCGACAATCACCAATCCGCCCTGCGTCTGTGCGACGATGTAGGTCTGGTGCAGCTGTGCGACGGCAGCGCCCAGTGGCGCATCGATGGGGGCGGCGGCCACCTCAACCGGCATCTGCGCCCGGTGCTGCATCGGCAGTACCTGACTCCCCCAAAGCGGTGCGGCCGGCGACTGCATGGCCGGTGCAGCCTGACCATAATACATGCGCTGCGGCAGAGAGGGAACCGCACCTCCCATTGCCGCCTGCCCCGGATTATAGCCCGGCGTAAATGCGGCCAGCGCGTCTTCTGCTACCGTGGTGGAAGCACGCTGCGACGTGGCACCGATGGCGGCACGCACAGCGGATAAAAGTAAGCCGCGTACCAATTGGCTATCGCGGAAGCGCACTTCTGCCTTGGCCGGGTGTACGTTGACATCCACCAGCTCCGTCGGCACATCGAGAAACAGTACCGCGACCGGGTGGCGATCCCGAGCGAGGTAATCCTGATAGGCAGCTCGAATCACCCCCAGCAACAGCCGATCACGCACCGGGCGACGATTGACGAATAAATACTGCGCCCCGGACGTCGATTTATTGAACGTGGGCAATCCGGCAAAGCCGGTGAGGCGAATGCCCTCGCGCTCCGCATCTACCAGTGCGGTATTCGCCGCAAAGCCGCTGCCGAGGATTTTCTCCAGCCGCTGTGGCGCGGCGCTTACCCAGTCTTGTGTCAATGCCGGGAAGTCGCGCATCAGGCGGCCATCATGCGTCACGCGGAACCGAATATCCGGGTGCGCCATGGCGAGACGCTCGATGATATCAATCACATTGGTGATTTCTGTACGTGCAGATTTCAGGAATTTGAGACGCGCCGGAATTGCGTAAAACAGGTCGCGTACCTCAATCAGCGTCCCCTCGCCGAGGCTGGCCGGAACCACAGGCCCCACCTCTCCACCTTCTACCAGAATTGAGAATGCATCGGCTTCACCGCGCGCGCGGCTGGTGATCTGCAACCGAGCAATGGAGCCAATGGAGGGCAACGCTTCACCACGAAATCCCATGAAGTGGATGGCCAGTAGATCGTCGCCGGGAAGTTTCGAGGTAGCATGCCGCTCGATGGCTAGTGCCAGCTCCTCTGCGCGCATCCCGCGCCCGTTATCGCGCACACGGATCAGGCTAACGCCACCATTTTCCAGCGCGACATCAATGTCGCTGGCACCGGCATCCACCGCATTTTCAACGAGCTCTTTCACCACCGATGCAGGGCGCTCGATCACTTCCCCTGCCGCGATCTGGTTGACGAGGGTCGGTGGAAGGCGGCGGATCGTCATCGCGCGTCTCCACCCGCAGGTGCCGCTTCCAGAGGAGGGGCTTCCTTATCTTCGGTGCCACCGACAACGGCGAACAGGAATTTCTCCGGCACCAGCATCTCGCGCGCCAGCTGGTTGATGTCTTCACAGCTGACACGGCTGAATCGATCCACCCGCGCGGTCAGGTAGTCCTTCCCCAGCTGGTAATGCTGCATGGTATAAAGAATCATCGAGAGGTTGCTGGTACGATCCAGCTGCAGCGGGAAATGGTCGATGACATAGCTCTTGGCATCCGCACATTCTTCTGGTGTGACGCCGGTTTTGCGTAAATTAGCAAATACTTCCTGTACCGCCTCCAGCGCCTTATCTGCCTTGCTATTGCGCGTGGCCAGCTGGCCTGCCAGCAAGGAAACACCGTCCTTTACTTCAAGGTCTGTACTCACGCTATAGACCAGCCCTTTGCCTTGGCGCACCTCAGCCGAGAGGCGCGAGGTAAGCGTACCACCCCCCATGATCTCGTTCAGCAGGTACATCGTATAGAAGGATGGATCAGCACGTGGAACGCTGGGTGCCGCAAACGTAATAACGGTTTGTGGGACGGCTTGTTGCTGGCGCAATACCCGTCCGCCTTCCTGTAAATGTGTGGCCGCAATCGCTGTCGGCGCCGGCTGACGACTAAGCACCGCAATGGCCGGCGAGAGCATGGATTTCAGCATGGCACTGTTGACGTCTCCGGCGGCAGAGACCGTGATGTTGCCCAAGGTGATATACTGCGCCAGTACATCGCGTGCATCCTGTGCGCCCAGCCGTGCGATGCTGCTGGCCGTGCCATAGGTGGGGTTGGCGTATGGATGCCCTTTGAAAGCATGCCGGGACAACAGCCGACTGGCCTGATATCCGGGGCTCTCCGCCATCTGGGTTTGTAGCGAATAAAATTGTGATTTTACACGGTCGATATCTGCCGGATGCAATGTGGGGCTACCCAATGCCAACGCCAGCAATTTTCCGGCCTCCTGCGCGTATTCGCGCAGGCAATAGATATGGGCAACGAGCCGATCGTCATCCACATAAAAGCGCAGGGTAATAGCCTGTGCATCGAGCGCCCGGGCGAACGCAGGGGCATCCAATGTGCCTGCGCCTTCGGTCAACATCGCCGCCGTGAAGGCAGCGCGACCGGCTTTTCCTTCCGGATCCTGCGCCGAACCGGCATGGTCAAACACCAGCAACACATCGACCACAGGCACCGCCTCACTCGGCGCATACCATGCCTCCACCCCATGGCCCAGACGGGTTGTCTCTACCGAGATCTCGGCCAATGCAGGCGATGTCGCGGCACAGGCCAACACCAGCCATACGATAAAGCGGCGACACTTACGGTGCATGGGCAGCCTCCTTCGGCGGCAGAAGATACCCCGTCACGCGATGGGCAGGCACCAGCGTTGCCCGTGCCGCATCCTGCATCGCGGCAAGCGGTACAGCACCAACCGTCTTTTGCCAGCTATAGAAATATTGTTCATCCAGCCCGATTGCGTAGAGACTGGCCATCGCGTTGGCGAGCGCAGAAAGCCCATCCTGCGCGAAAATGACTTCTGCCTTCAGGCGGATCTTGGCGCTGGCGAAGGCGGCAGCATCCAGCGGCTGTGTTTGCATTGCCTCCAGCACCGCATCAAGTCCCTGCTCTAACTGCTCCAGCGTCACGCCGGGGGCTGGGGTCGCGACAATCGTAAACAGCGCCGGGCCAATCGAGAAGGGGTCGTATTCAGCATCTACGCTGCTGGCCAGCTTCTGCTCCTGCACCAGCTTCCGATAAAGCAGGCTACTGTCATTGCCGCCGAGATAATGCGAGAGAAGCGCCAATGGTAATGCCTGGGCAGGTTTCCCATAAAGTGCGCTACTGGCAACATACTGGCGCAGCAGGCGCGGCTCATGCACTTTAGCATCGCGCATGGTGGCCCGACGCTCCAGACGCAGCGGCGGCTCATCCGGCCAGATGCGCGGGGCGGCTTCACCACTCGTAAGGCTGCCATAATAATGCTGCGCCGCCTGCAGCACGTCGCCCGGCTCCACATCACCGGCGACCAGCAGCATCATGTTGCTGGGCCGGTAATAGGTGCGGAAGAACGTGCGCGCATCTTCCAGCGATAATGTTGCCATATCCTCGGCCCAGCCGATAGTCGGGTGGTGATATGGGTGGTTCAGAAGCGCCAGTGCACCCAGCTGCTCGGCCATCTGTGCAAATGCATTATTCTCAACCCGGGAATTGCGCTCTTCGGTGATAACCCGCAACTCGCGTGCGACTTTTTCGGGGCTGAAGGTCGGGTGCGAAAAGCGATCGGCCTCCATCGCCATCACACTGCCAAGATGTTCCCGCGCCACGGTTGCGAAATAGAGCGTGAAGTCTTTTGTTGTGTAGGCATTGTGGGTGCCACCCAGCCGTGCGATGGTATGATCGTACACGCCTTCCGGATAGTTCTGCGAGCCGGTGAACATCAGGTGCTCAAGATAGTGCGCCAGACCCGTTTTGCCGTAGGGATCATCTGCTGCTCCGGCGCGCACCAAAAGCATATGGGTCACGGCAGGAAGCTGGTGATTTTCAATCACGGCCAGCTGCAGACCGTTAGAAAGCGTGTAGCGCGTCACCGGTACGGCGGCACGAATATCCTGCGGACGCCGCGCCTGTTGCCCATAGAAATAGGCAGCCGCAGCGACCAATAAAAGCCCCAGAACAACCCAGACAAACCAGTAACGGAGGAACGTGCGCATCAGAAGATCGTGTCAATTACCGAGGGGGGCTCGACCGGCTCGGTCGGTACATCGCCCTCGTTCGCAGCCTTGCCTTCATCTTTATTTTTACGCAGGCGCTCTGCTTCTTTTTTGGCATCGACAACCGGTTCTTCTTTGCTTGCACCGACCACCTGCTCATAAAGCGACGTGGCGTTGCTGACATCTGCCGGCGTTTTTTCATCTTCAAGCAGCTTTGCACGAATCTGGGGATCTGCCTGAGTGACGCCAAGCCGATTGAGGAAGGCATCGGACGCGGTGGAAAGCGTGGCATTCCCCGGGATCTTTTCCCCTTCTGGCGGGGCCTTCCCGGTCACGATACTGCGTGCAGCTTCATCGGCCTGCGGCTGACGTGGCGGCTCGCCCGGCTTGGGGGGGCGAAGCATGAAGTCAGGCGGCACCGACAGCGAGGGCCGCGACACGACGGCGAACTCATCCGGCGCGGTGCGGTCGAAGCCAAGCGTGTGACCTAGCCCCTGCTTATCACAGGCCGAGGTAGACAATGCGAGCGCCAGTAGCGCCAGCTGTAGGAAACCATACCGTTTACGATTCATCATGCGGCTACTTTAGAAGTTCGGAGCTGATGAAGCAACAGGATACCGACCGCAATACAAATAGCCGCATCGGCAATATTAAAGGCAGGCCAGCCGAGTTCACCGACATGCACATACAGGAAATCCGCCACCGCGCCCAGCCGAAGGCGATCAATGGCATTGCCCAATGCACCGCCAATGACCATTCCATAGGCCACCCGCTCCCAGCGATGCGGCGAACGCAGCGCGAGGTGCGCCAACAGCGCCGAAACCGCAATCGCAATGGCCACCAGCACATACGCGGTCTCATCCTGCCCGGTGTTGGAGAGAATGCCAAAACTGATGCCATGATTCCACACCATCACAAGGCTGAAGTAATCACACAGCACAACCGGTGGACGCGTGGCCATGCCAAACGTATTCAGCAGCCAGTATTTGCTGAACTGGTCGAGGCCGGACGTGGTTAGCGCCACGGCCACCAGCGCGAGAATTCGGTAACGGAAGAAGCGTCCCATGCTCATACGGTAGTCCTTTGTTCGGCATCATGGCTTGCCAGCACGGTCTTCGCCGCCACGCAGTCATGGGCAATTTGGGTGACGAGCGCATCGAGCGAATCAAATTTTTGCTCGTCGCGTAGTTTTTGAATGAAATGCACTTCCATATGCTGGCCGTAGAAGGCGTCCATATCCTCGAACAGATGCACTTCCAATGCCGGGAGGTTCGCCGCCGATACGGTCGGCTTCACCCCAAGGTTTGCCACGCCATCATATGGCACACCGCGAATCCAGCCGCGAATGGCATAGACACCACGCGCCGGGTGCTTCAACAACGACGGCAGCGCGATATTCGCAGTCGGGAAGCCCAGCCCGGCACCACGACCATCGCCATGCACCACCGTGCCCACCAGCGTATAGTCCCGGCCAAGAATGGCAGCTACCCGGCGCATATCGCCCTGCCCCAGCGCCGTGCGGATTGCCGTTGACGCACAAGTAATGCCCTGATGCACCACCGGCGGTACCGCCAGAATCTCAACGGCATTTTTTGCACCCCATGCGCGGAGGGTTTCAATCGTGCCGCTGCGCCCTTTACCAAACGCAAAGTCAGCACCCGTTACCACAACTTTGGCCTGCAACTGCCGCCCCAATACCTCGTCAAGAAACTGGTCTGCCGACAGCCCTGCGAAAGCAGCATCAAAGCGCGGCATATAGACCCGCGCGACGCTGGCCTGCGCCAGCCGCTGCAATTTCACACCCAGACGCTCGATACGAAAGGCCGGCTCGGCTTTGCCAAAAAAGCGGCGTGGGTGCGGCTCGAAGGTCAGCACCGATGGCACCAGCCCTTTGCGCTGCGCCGCCTCGACCATGGCCGTCATCACGGCCTGATGGCCTCGGTGCATTCCATCGAAATTACCAATCGCCACCGCAGTCGGATGGTCACCGGTCGAAGGAAGCTGTCGGATAAGCTGCATGGGCACGTGCACTTTGTATGAATGAACAGAACACTGGGTTTCCTAACCTTTTTGCGCCAGCCTGTCACGAATCAAATCGGACACGCGTGCTGCAAGCGTTTTTGTTTGGTGCCCCGGTGCTAAAATCACTTGCGCTTGATACTGCGCCCTGCAACATGCAGTGATGTCCCTTGTTCGTTCGACACTGACGATTGGTTTTTTTACGTTACTCTCGCGCATCAGCGGGTTTGTGCGTGATGTGCTGATGGCCAACCTGATCGGCGCGAGCTGGGTATCTG
>JAUIBB010000085.1 GCA_030427685.1 Alphaproteobacteria bacterium | reverse complement strand
CAATGGCTAGCTCGACCAGTGTAAACCCATCCTGTTTGCGCTGCATTTGCTTCTCCCACTCGCATGGTATGGCCACCATACTGCCAGATTACGATCTGTTAATCCAGAACCCGCAGTGTATGGTGATGCCGCCGCTACGCCAGTCTCACATGGCACCCCGTGCTTCGACGCTCGAATTTTCTCACGAATCGTGGTATTTTAGTTGCGGTGCACCCAATGTTTTTTCCTTCACTTTTGCCCCAACTCAGCCTAAGGGGGGCGTAGTCTGTCTCACGTTTGTTGAAGAGTGTTCCATGGCTGCACCATCCTCGGTCGTCCGCACGACGAAACGCCCCAAGGCGGCGAATTATGCCTCCCTGCATAAACAGCGCATTGCCGCGATTGTGGCCACAGCGCCCAAAGCGACTTCGGCCGCGAGCAAACAGTTTATCGAGCGCTTTTATGCGCATGCGACCTTGCTTAACCTCGATCACCTAAGCCCCGAGCGTGCGGCAGAAGTTGCCCTTGCCAGCGAGCATTTCTGCGTCAAGCGTCCTGTGGATGCCCCGAAAATTCATGTCGCGCCCATCACTGTGCAAGAAAATGGACGCCGCCTCACCCGCACGCAGGTGATGACCCTCCACAACGATATGCCGTTCCTCGTCGACTCGTTGACCGCATTATGTACCTCGCTCGGCCTCACTATTCACCTGATTTTCCATCCGGTGATGGAAGCAAAGCGTACGGCAAAAGGCCAACTGACGACTGGTGCAGGAACGCCTGAATCGCTGATCTATATTGAGCTCTCACCGCTGCCAAGTACGTTAGATGCTAAGGGGTTGACCCGTAAAATTGAGCATGTGCTCGCGCATGTTTCCGCCGCGGTTACCGATTGGGCGGCAATGCGCACCTGCGTTCAGCAGGCGGCGTCAACGCTCACCCGCAAAAGCAGCGGAGCCAGCAAAGAGGAAACAGAAGAAAGCCACGACCTGTTGCTTTGGCTTGCCAGCAACCACTTTGTCTTCCTCGGCATGGCAGATTTCCACATGAAAAACGGTGCCCTCGCACTGGATAGAAAAACGGCACTAGGCATTTATCGCCTGCCGCCCGATGCCGATACACCCGGCGTCGAAGATGCGGCGGCACCAATCGCCCAAGACCTTATCAGCGTGCATAAGGCATCGGCGTTCTCGCTGGTACACCGGCATGCGCCAATGGATCTGATCGCGCTGAAGCGCTTCGATGCAAAGGGCAACTGTATTGGCGAGCTGCGGATGCTTGGCCTGTTTACCTCAACGGTCTATTATCGTGAAACGCAGAATATTCCTTTCCTGCGCCGCAAATCCGCCAATGTGATTAAACGTGCTGGCTTTAATCCATCGGGCCATTCGGGTAAATCGCTCAAGGCAATTCTGGAATTCTTACCGCGCGACGAATTGTTCCAGCTGGATGATGAGCGCCTGTTCCAGACCACCATGGGCATCGTCTCGCTCGACGAAAAGCCACAGGTCAAGCTGTTCCTGCGTCCGGATGTATTCGCGCGCTTTGTCAGCGCCATGGTTTATATCCCACGCGAACGCTTCTCCTCCAGCCTGCGCGAGGAAGTTGTGCGCCTGTTGGAACGTGCCTATGAAGGGCGCTCCAGCACCTTCTATACCCAGCTGACGGACTCGCCACTGGCACGTCTGCACGTCATCATCGAAACCACCCCCGGGCATGTACCGGAAGTGGACGAACACGCGCTTGAGCGGTCGATTGCCGTACGCGCCAACCTCTGGGCCGACGCGTTGCGTGATGCGGTCGTTCAGGTCTTCGATGAGGAAGACGGCCTCGGCATCGCACAGAGTTTTGCCAACGCCTTCCCATTGGCCTATGTCAACGGCATGAGCGCGCAGGGCGCTGCGCATGATGTGCGCCGGATTATGGACTGCATCAACAGTCACGATGGGCTGGCGGTAGAGCTGTTCCGCGCACCTGGAGCCCCCACGGATGAGCTGCACCTCAATTGCTTCACCCGCAATTTACATTCCGAGCTTTCAACCACCATTCCCAGCCTCGAACATATGGGCACTACGGTGATTGATGCCACCCCGTATACCATCACACCGCAAGCGCCAATGCCCCCGGTATTGCTGCGCAATTTTACTTTGCGTGTTAGCGGTGCCGGCGCGGTAGAACTCGAAGCGCATAAAGCACGCATTGAGGAGGCCATTCTTGCCGTTTGGCGTGGTCTGGTCGATGATGACACCTTCAACAGCCTGGTCTTCTCCGCCGGCCTGTCCTCGCGTGAGGTAGAAATCATTCGTGCCTATAGCCGCTATATGCAGCAGCTTGATTTCCCTTACAGCCAGCATTTTATTGCCGCAGCACTGAACAACCATCCCGAGGTTGCCCGTTCACTGGTGGCCCTGTTTGATGCACGCTTCAACCCTGCCGTCAAGAATCGCGCAGCGCAGATGGATGGTTACAAAACCAGCATCGAAACCGCGCTGGAGTCTGTAAAGAACCTCGCAGAAGACCGCATCATCCGCCAGTTCCTTGCAACGATTTTTGCAACGCTGCGCACCAACTTCTACCAGACCGACGCGCAGGGTGCATACAAGCCTTACCTCTCGATGAAAATCCAATCGAATGCCGTACCGGAAATGAAACTTCCGATCCCGCATGTCGAGGTATTTGTTACCTCACGGCGGATGGAAGGCATCCATCTGCGTGGCGGCTCTGTTGCACGCGGCGGCTTGCGCTGGTCAGACCGGCCCGAGGATTTCCGCACCGAAGTACTGGGTCTGATGAAAACCCAGCAAGTCAAAAATGCGGTAATCGTACCGCAAGGGGCGAAAGGCGGGTTTATTCTCCGTCAGCCACCAGCAGAGCGTGAAGCCTTCATGACAGAGGGCGTTGAATGCTACAAAATGTTCCTGCGTGGCATCCTTGATATTACCGACAATCTCGTCAACACCAAGCTGACGCCACCCGCACGCGTCGTGCGTTACGATCAGGATGATCCCTACATGGTCGTGGCTGCCGATAAAGGCACCGCGACCTTCTCCGACATCGCTAACTCGATCTCTGCCGAATATAATTTCTGGCTGGGCGATGCGTTCGCCTCTGGCGGCTCGGTAGGTTACGACCACAAGCTGATGGGTATTACCGCACGTGGCGGCTGGGTATCGGTCGAGCGTCACTTCCGTGAAATGGGACACGACATCACACGTGAGCCATTTACCTGCGTAGGCATTGGCGATCTCTCGGGCGATGTGTTCGGTAACGGCGTCTTGCTGTCCGACCAGATGCAATTGGTCGCAGCATTCAACCACCGTCATATTTTTATCGATCCAACACCAGATGTCGCCATCAGCTTCAAAGAGCGCCAGCGCATGTTTGCATTGCCGCGCTCCAGCTGGACGGATTATGACAGCCGCAAAATGAGCAAAGGCGGCGGCATTTTCGACCGCAGCGCCAAATCGATTAACCTGACGCCGGAAATGCGCACCGTGCTCGGCACAACCGTCACCAAAGCTACCCCGGATGAGCTGATTCGTATTATCCTGAAAGCACCGGTTGATCTGCTCTGGAATGGTGGCATCGGCACGTATGTCAAAGCGACCAGCGAGTCGAATGAGTCCGTCGGCGATCGTGCGAATAACAACGTACGCGTCAATGGCAGCGAACTCCGCGCAAAAATTCTGGGTGAGGGTGGGAATCTTGGCCTCACTCAACGTGGACGGATTGAGTATGCCCGTGCGGGTGGCCGCCTTAACACCGATGCCATCGATAACTCTGCAGGCGTGGATTGCTCGGACCATGAGGTGAATATTAAAATTGCCTTTGGTAGCGCGATGGCCGCCAAACGTATCAGCCTCAAACAGCGCGATACGGTACTGAAAAAAATGACGGACGAGGTGGCAGAGCTGGTGTTGCTCGACAACCGGCTCCAGACACAGGCTATTTCTATTGCAGAGCTGCAAGGCCCCAGCATGCTGGAGCCCGCATCGCACCTGATGGTACAGCTTGAAGGCGAAGGCTTCCTGAACCGTGAAGTTGAAGCGCTTCCCGAGGCCAAGCAACTCACTGAGTTGCGCAACCTGCGGCAAGGGCTCACCCGCCCAGAAATTGCCGTGCTGCTTGCTTACGCTAAAATGGCCTTTTTCCGTGATGTAAAAGATGCCGCAGCATTGGATGATCCATATTTTGAAGGCGACCTACTGCGTTATTTCCCAAAAGCAATGCAGAAAAATTTCGTCGAGGACATCAAATCGCATCGCCTGCGCCGTGAAATTGTTGCAACGATGGTGACCAACTCAATCGTCAACCGCACGGGCTTCTCGTTTGCCCAGAGCCTGATGCAGGCAACCGGCCTGCCCGCGGCAGACATTGCACAGGCCTATACCGCAACCCGCGATGCATTTGGCCTGCGCGAGCTGTGGTCATCGATTGAAGACCTCGATGGCTGCGCACCAGCAGCGCTGCAATCACAGCTCTACGCGCGGCTGAACCAGTTTATCGAGCATAGCTGTCGCTGGTTCCTCTCTTACACCAAGCAGCCAATGCAGCTTGCAACCGTGGTTGAGACCTACAGCCCCGGCATCCGCGAAATCGAGAAGCATGCCACGGCATTGATGAATGAATATGCCCGTGCCGCCTTCGCCGAAGAAGTGCAGCAGCTCACAGCACAAGGCGTTCCCACTGCCCTGGCCGAGCGCATCGGAAAGCTGGAAGTCATGAATGCCGCCTGCGACGTCATCGACATTGCACGCACCAGCAAAAAATCGGTGATGGAAGCCGGGCGCATTTACTTCGCGTTGGGTGATGTATTGAAGCTTGGCTGGCTGCGCGATAGTGCACACTCGCTGGCGGCGGATAACTACTGGCAACAGCTGGCGATCAAGTCACTGATTATCGAGTTCTACGCAGCACAGCGCCGCCTGAGTCTCGATGTCATCGCCCGTTTCGGCAAAGGTAAGGCAGACCCGGCCATCGTCTGGGAACAGGCCACCACCGAAGCCCTTGGTCGCCACCAGCATTTCATCGCAGAGCTGCGCAAACAAGCCAGCCTCGATTACCCCATGCTGATCGTAGGGCTCCGGCAAGTGCAGGCGATTACATCCGTATAGCGGTTCAGAGCATTACTTCCGTGGCGCTACTTACCCTGTCATCCAGGGGTGCGTCGGCGCAATGTGCGACAACTGTTAGACAAAGGCCTTCGCTCGCTCTAGATTCGCACCATGCGTTCTTCGTTTAGACTTCCACCACTGAATTTACTTGCCATCATGCATGATGGCACAATGGCTGGTGCCAGTTTTATGTTGGCATTGTATCTGCGCCTATCTGATCGCATCTGGAGCTTCACACAGGATTATCTTGTAGAAAGCCTGTGGCTGTTCGTTGCGTTACAACTGATGGTACTCCTATATTTTCGGGCTTATCGCCATGTCTGGCGCTACACATCCCTATCTGACCTTATCACCATTGCTAAAGCGGGGACGGTGGCAACACTGCTCTTCTACCTCACCCTATTCGGCGTAATGCGGCTTGAGAATGTTCCTCGTTCTGTTCCCTTTATTCACTGGATGACACTGATGTTATGCCTAATGGGTGGGCGCGTCCTCTTCCGGCTTGCTCATGATCGCGCCCTTATTGCCCGGCTCATGGGTACCGCCCCGGAACGCATCGACGTACTTTTGGTGGGGGCAACGCCACAGGCAGAAATGTTTATTCGTGAATCACGCAGAAGTGTAGATTTTCCATATCGCCCTGTTGGCCTGATTGATGTAGATGCCCGGCAGCACGGGCGTGAAATCCTGAACGTGCGCATTTATGGGGGGCTAGCGGATATTCCCTACATCCTGCGTAAGCTCGAGCGCAAGACCATGCGCCCCAAACGCTTCGTGCTCGCCACCCCGCATATTGATCGGTTGCAGTTTGATACGTTGTTGGCAGTGGCACAGGATCATAACCTGACGATTTCACGCTTGCCCAGCCTGACGGAACTGAAAGCCGGCGACCGGGTACACGATATTCGCGCGGTTGCCGTCGAGGATATTCTGGGGCGTGATGAAGCCGTGCTGGATCGCGACGCCATGCGCGCCCTGATCGAAGGCAAACGTGTACTGGTCACCGGTGCGGGCGGCTCTATTGGCTCAGAGATGGTGCGTCAGATCATTGGCTACGCGCCTTCCGAACTCCTGCTGTTTGAACATTCTGAATACCAGCTCTACCTTATCGACCAGACCGCCGCCGAGATGGCCCCATCGCTTCGTCGCCACCCCGTCATTGGGGATGTACGAGATGCTGAACAACTCAATCGTGCCTTCACGCAATTTAAGCCCGAGATTGTCTTCCACGCCGCCGCGATCAAGCATGTGCCGCTGTCGGAGAGCAACCCAGACCAGGCGGTACTGACCAACATCCTTGGCAGCAAGCATGTGGCAGATGCCTGCGTCGCCCACGGCGTCGCGGTGATGGTACAAATCTCGACTGACAAAGCAGTGAATCCTACCAGTGTCATGGGTGCCAGTAAACGCGCCGCAGAAATTTACTGCCAAATGCTGGCGCAGGATGGCGCACTCACCCGCTTTGTCACCGTGCGGTTTGGCAACGTGCTGAATTCGACAGGTTCAGTGGTTCCCCTCTTCCAAAAACAAATCGCACGGGGTGGCCCGGTCACGGTAACTCACCGCGACATGACCCGTTATTTCATGAGCATTGGCGAGGCCGTACAGCTGGTGCTGCAAGCCGCAGTGCTGGGGCTTGAGGAAGAAAATCATGCTCCCATCTTTGTACTGGATATGGGAGAGCCGGTGCGCATCGAAGAGCTTGCCTGCCAGATGATCCGGCTCACAGGCCTAAAGCCGTACGAGGACATCGACATTGTCTTTACCGGCCTGCGCCCCGGCGAAAAGTTGTTTGAAGAGCTGTTCCATGATGCGGAGAACCTGCTGGATACGCGTCACCGACTGATCCGTCTGGCACGCGCACGCACACTGGATCGCATCGCCGTGCTCAATGCATTGCGCGATGCCATCGCTGCGGCAAAAGAAGGTGACACAGCACGCATTCGGCCATTACTCACCACGTGTGTCAGCGAATATGCGCCCGATCAGGCTGCTGCCTGATTTGCTTCTTGTAGTACTCGCCTGCAGACTTGATCCGCCCCCCTCCTCCGAGTACAGATAGAGCCCTGTTTGCCAATGCCTGTTACAAAGAGCTCCTCATGTCCATTCAACGCGCCCTGATTTCTGTTTCTGATAAAACCGGCCTGCTGCCCTTTGCGCAGTTTCTCCATAGTCAGGGGGTAGCATTACTCTCGACAGGCGGTACGGCGGCACTGCTACGTGAGAACAACATTCCCGTACAGGATGTGTCCGAGGTTACCCAGTTCCCAGAGATGATGGGTGGGCGCGTAAAAACCCTGCACCCGGGCGTGCATGGGGGTCTGCTGGCACGACGTGATACCCCGGCACATATGGAAGCCGCCGAGGCACATAACATTGGCATGATCGATCTGTTGGTGGTTAATCTGTACCCCTTTGAGGCAACGCTGAACCGGACACAGGATGTCAGCGAGTTGATTGAGAATATCGATATTGGCGGCCCGGCGATGATCCGCTCTGCCGCCAAAAACCATGCCAGCGTGACGGTGATTGTTGATACGGCGGATTATGGCGAAGTCGTCGAAGCTATGACTGCGCACAAAAATACTATCCCCGCCCCACTGCGTCAGGCCTTCGCAGCCAAGGCATTTGCACGTACCGCGGCCTATGATACGCTGATTGCAAGCTGGCTGACTGGCACCATCCCAAAGACCCCATGGCCCGCCTATTTTCTGGATGCCAAGCTGGCGGAAACCCTCCGTTACGGCGAGAATCCGCATCAGGCGGCCGCCTTATACCAGCGGATGGATGCACGTGGGGGGTTGGCGAATGCACAACAACTCCAGGGCAAGGCGCTGAGCTATAATAACCTCGCCGATGCGGATGCAGCCTTCGCCATTGCCTGTGAATTCAGCACTCCCTCAGCAGTGC
>JAUIBB010000084.1 GCA_030427685.1 Alphaproteobacteria bacterium | reverse complement strand
ACCAGTGAAGGTGGAGGATACCGAGGCACATGTGATGCATCGCGAGCAGATCGAGATTGGTGCAGCGGCGGCGCAGGCGATCAACAAGGCGCGTGCGCAGGGTGGCAAAGTCGTTGCCGTTGGTACCACCTCGCTGCGCATCCTTGAGTCGGTCGCGGCAGAGGATGGTACGCTGGCACCGTTTGCTGGTGATACGGGCATTTTCATTACGCCGGGTTATCGCTTCAAGATTGTAGACCGCCTGATGACAAACTTCCACTTGCCGAAGTCCAGCCTGTTTATGCTGGTATCGGCCTTCGCAGGGCTAGAGCGTATGCAGGCAGCGTATGCGCATGCGATCGCCTCAGATTATCGTTTCTATTCCTATGGCGACACGAGTTTGCTAGAACGCGCCGTATGAGTATTTCTTTTAGCATTCACGCGACCGACAAACGCGCCCGCACCGGCATCCTGAAAACCGCACATGGGGATATTCGCACGCCTGCGTTTATGCCTGTTGGCACAGCTGCCACGGTGAAGGCCATGCATCCTGAACAAGTGGCGGCCACGGGGGCAGATATTCTGCTGGGCAACACCTATCACCTGATGTTGCGCCCCACCGCCGAGCGGATCGCGCGGCTGGGTGGGCTACATAAATTTATGAACTGGGATAAGCCTATCCTGACCGATTCGGGCGGATTCCAGGTGATGTCGCTGGCGGGGCTGCGTAAGCTGACCGAGCATGCGGTGACGTTCCAGTCGCATATTGACGGTTCGCGGCATGAGCTGTCGCCGGAGCGGTCGATGGAGATCCAGCATCTGCTGGGAAGCACCATCACCATGGCGCTGGACGAGTGCACGCCTTTTCCGGCGACGGAAGCAGTGGCCGAGGCCTCGATGGAGATGTCGATGCGTTGGGCGCAACGTAGCCGCAATGCCTTTATCCAGCGCGAGGGCTTTGCCTTGTTTGGCATTGTGCAGGGTGGGATTTACGAACCGCTGCGCCTGCGTTCGGCTGCGGCATTAACGCAGATCGGGTTTGATGGGTACGCAGTTGGCGGCCTCGCGGTGGGCGAGGGGCAGGAAGAAATGTTCCGCGTTCTTGATTTTACCACCCCAGCCTTGCCAGATGACAAACCCCGCTACCTGATGGGCGTTGGTAAGCCGGCGGATATTCTGGGGGCGGTCGAGCGGGGGATCGATATGTTCGATTGTGTTATCCCCACGCGCAGCGGCCGCAATGCACGGGCCTATACCAGCATGGGGGAAATTAATTTGCGGAATGCGCGTCACATGGATGATCCGCGCCCCCTGGATCCGCATTCTGGCTCGCATACCTGCCAACATTACAGCCGCGCCTACCTGCATCACCTGTTCAAAGCAGATGAAATGTTAGGGCCAATGCTGCTGACATTGCATAACCTGCATTATTATCAGGAGCTGATGGCGGGGATTCGGGATGCGATTGCCAACAACCGTCTGGAAAGCCACGCAGCCAGCTTGCGCGAGGGTTGGGCGAAGGGTGATTTGGCCGCTTTGTAAAAAACCTTGAGCGGGTGCTTGACAATCAACAGATTATCCGTAAGTTCGCCTTCCTTGTGGGCGGCAACGCCCTGTAGGAGTGAGCCGGTAGCTCAGTTGGTAGAGCACACGACTTTTAATCGTGTTGTCGTGGGTTCGACCCCCACCCGGCTCACCATTAAAAAGGGAGACATACGCAAGTATGTCTCCCTTTTAGTTTGTGCCGCGGTGATTATGCGGTCTGGTTCTACCTCACCAAGTGATAATCATTTTTCCAATATAGCGATCCATCGCGTCGCGGATCTGCCGGCGGAGCAGGTAGAGCGCAGCGATGTTCGGGATGGCCATGCCGAGGATGAAGAGGTCTGATAGCTCTAGCACCACGCCAAAATGGCTAATTCCACCCACAAAGCAGGCGACGGTATAGAGCACATAATAGAATTTCAGTCCCCGACGTCCGAACAGGTGTGTCCAGGCGATTTCACCATAATAGCTCCAGCCAATAGTGGTGCCGTAGGCAAACAGGAAGACGTTGACCGCCAGCATGATCGTAAACCATGGGCTGACGCTTGCGAAGGCATCTGCGGCGATCAGGACGCCATCCTCGATGGAGGCACCCTTATAGGCCCCGGTTACGGTGACCATCAGGCCGGTCAGCAGGGCAATGAACGCTGTAAATAGTGGCTCGACCAGCGCGAGTGTCCCCTCGCGTGCGGGCTCATCGACCTGTGCTGCGGCGTGGGCGATAGGGGCCGAGCCCAGTCCAGCCTCGTTGGCGAACAGGGCGCGCTTGAACGAAATAATCAGCATGCCCAGGAATCCGCCTTGCGCGGCATCTGCCGTGAAGGCGCCATGGAAAATGCTGCTTAAAGCGTCGGGGAGGGCGTCGATATTCGCGCCTACGATGACAATGGCGCAGGCGAGGTAGACGATCCCTTTCAGCGGTGCAACGGCTTCCGCCACTTTTGCGATACGCTTGATGGAGCCGAAGAGTACCAGCCCGACGATCAGTGCAAAGCCTGCGGAGAACATCCACGCATCGTCTGCCATCGAGGGGAACTCGTTGACGAGGATTTTAACCGTCTGGTTGGATTGGAACATATTGCCGCCACCAAACGAGCCACCAAGACAGAACAAGGCGAACATATAGGCCAGCACACGGCCAAGCCAGCCAAGACCACGCTCTTTAAAGCCATCATGCAGGTATTGGATGGGGCCACCCTCGATTTTTCCATCCGGGGCGATTTTACGGTATTGCATGGAAAGGGTGACTTCTGCGAATTTCGTGGCCATTCCCAGCAGGCCGATGACGACGATCCAGAAAATCGCCCCCGGGCCGCCCATGGCAACCGCAACCGAGACTCCGGCAATCGAGCCTAGCCCTACCGTCGCAGATACGGCGGAGAGCATTGCCTGAAGTGGGCTTACTTCTCCGGTGCGCTCACTGTTGGCTTCGGTTGTGCTTTTCCGTGTGATGATGGCAAACGAGTGGGGGAGCAGCCGGAAATTTACGCCGCGCAGGTAAACGGTAAAGAAGACTGCTGCGGCCATCAGCCAGACGACAATCAGCGGGAATCCAGAGACCTCGAAGAACAGTACCGACGATAGTGCGGAGGCCAGCGGTGTAAGCAGGGATTCGCCGAGCGTTGAGATGTCCATGAAAAACTCCTTATTTCTTAATGAATTGGCTTCTCTTAGCCCATCGTCACACGTTTGTCACACATCTATGCTATATTTGTGGAGTAGGAGATTGATTTGACCGACAAAAACGGCATCAAATCGCCGCCTGAAAAAGCTGGGTGGCGTGATAAAACCATGAAACTCGCGGGATACAGCTATATGCTGGGCGATATTTCTATGGTTGGCGCCGGCATCGCACGTGGCAAGAATGGTATTGCTACAGTGAAAGGTGCAACCATCTGGTTTCTTGGTGGGGTGGCGGCAGCGATCTGGGGCAGTGCTACGCCGGAAGAAAAGCTTAAAATCCAGGCCTCAAAGTTGGAACAGCACCTCAAGCAACAAGGGGCTGAGATTACGGACGAAACGCGTGCGACGGACCCTCTATTAAAGAAAAAATCGGTCTGGGATCGTGTTTCGCAATTTCTCTATCAGCATCCTTCCGAGATGCTAAACGGGGCCTATGCCATAGGCGCTGCGATTCTGCTGCACGGGGCCCTGAAAAAAGAAGCGCGCCTCAAGCCCTTCTTCCCCAAGTCGTTCAATGCTGAGGGGTTGACCAGCATGAACAATGATTTTTGGATTGGTGCGCTGGTGCTTGCTGGGGCGTCGACGGGATTGCTCGTGAAGGAAGACCCGGATGCACCCCAAAAGGCGGAAGGAAAGGGATTCTTTCAAAAAGCATATGCATGGATAGCTGAGAAACCGCTGCGTGTTACCGGCGTTCTTTATGGATTCAACAATGTGTTTTTGGGCGCGAATGCACTGACAGACTATGGTAACCGTGCGAGCTACGCGGGAAAAACCCTCAAGCCGCATTATGCCTCGACGACGCAGCTTGCCTCGTATCTTTTCTCGAACCTGATGCTGTTCCTGTCGCGGCGGGATCAAATGTCTGCGGGAGGAATAGATGCGCAATCAGCAGCCCGATTGGAAAATGCTGCCGCACAGCTTATTGCCGCGCAATCGCCAGAGAAGCAAAAGCAATTGCTGGCCGATACTGCGGAGTATCTCGCCCAGCAGAAAGGCGTCTCTCTCAAGGCCCCGGAAATTGCAGAGCGGCTGGCTTCCCGGATTACGCAGCTAACGCAGGAGCGCTTGCAGCCGGAAGTGAATACGGTGAAGTGGGTGCATCGCGAGGCAGATCGTCAGCAAGATGCTGAGGTGGCACTAGTCAATGGCCGTTAGCAGCGTTCCACGTGAAACAACTTTTGGTTGAGATTTTTCGTTAAATTTTGTGTGCTATTCCGATCATGGAATGATTGGGTGCCTTAGCGGAGTGACTGGGCAATCGCTTTGGCGGCTCCGGCACGATCGGGGGCGTTGGTGATCGGGCGGCCAATGACGAGGTAGTCGGCACCTCGGTTGAGCGCTTCCTGCGGTGTCAGGATGCGTTTCTGGTCATTGGCGGCGCTGCCTTCGGGGCGGATGCCGGGAACGATGAGCTTGAGGTCGGAGCCGCAGGCCTTGCGGATAGCGCTGATCTCGAAGGGCGAGCAGACGATGCCATCCAGCCCGGCGCTTTGTGCGAGGTCGGCGAGGCGCAGCACTTGATCCTGTAGGGTGCTGCTGAAGCCGAGGATCGAGATGTCGTCCTGATCGAGGCTGGTGAGCAGGGTGACACCGATCACCAGCGGACGCTCTTTGCCGGTGGTCTGCGCGACGCGATCTGAAGCATCGATGGCTGCTTTGAGCATCGCCTGACCGCCGGTTGTATGGACGGTCATCATAAACATATTCATCCCCGCCGTGGCGGCAATGGCTTTGGCGACGGTGTTGGGGATGTCGTGGAATTTGAGGTCGAGGAATAGCGGTACGCCGAGGTTGGTGATTTCCCGGACGCCTGCGGCACCATTAGCGGTAAAAAATTCCAGCCCCAGCTTTACTGCTCCGACATGCTTGCGAACGTCTCCTGCAATGGCAGTGGCGTCGCTGACTTCTGGCGTATCAATTGCGCAGATGATGGGGTTAATAAGCTCAGCCATGTGCATACACCGTTTCGCCGCCGACAACCGTGCGAAGTGCGCGGCCTTTGAGGGTGCGGCCATCGAAAGGTGAGTTCTTCGACTTGCTGTGCAGCTCTTCGTTTTTGATTGTCCAGCTGTGGTTTGGATCGATCAGGGTAAGGTCGGCAGGCGCGCCTTTTTTGAGGCGTCCGGCATCGGCATGGATGATGTCGGCGGGTTTGTAGGTCATCGCCGCGAGCACATCGCGCATCGACATTTTGCCACTATGGACAAGGTCGAGCGATAGCGAGAGCATGGTCTCCAGCCCGACGATGCCGAACGCAGCCAGATCCATCGTTACGCGCTTGGACTCGGTGTCGTGGGGTGCGTGGTCGGTGGCGATGGCGTCGATGGTGCCGTCCATCAGCCCTTCGATCACCGCTTGTCGGTCGATCTCGGCGCGCAGGGGTGGGTTCATTTTGCTGAAGGTGCGGTAGTCGATCACGGCTTCGTCGTTGAGTACGAAATGGTGGGGAGCCGCTTCTGCCGTCACGCGCAGGCCTTTTTTCTTGGCGAGGCGGACGAGGTCGATGGCTTCCTTCGTTGAGATATGCAGCACGTGGTATTGTGCGCCGGTCAGCTCGGCCAGCAGGATGTCGCGTGCGACGATTACGGCTTCGGAGACGTTGGGAATGCCTTTGAGGCCAAGCTTGGTGGCCACCCAGCCCTCGTTCATGCAGCCGCCGCAGCTTAGGTTATGGTCTTCCGCATGCTGGGCAATGGGTACGCCGAGTGCCGCGCCCATGGTGAGTGCCTGACGCATGATCTGGGCATTCATGACGGGTAGGCCGTCATCGGTGAAGCCACAGGCGCCGGCCTCGACCAGCATTGCCATCTCGGTGAGTTCGTCGCCCTTCTGGCCTTTGGTAATGGCGGCATAGGGGCGAATGTTGACATAGCCCGTTTCAATTGCACGTTTTTGCAGGAAGGCGAGCACGGTAATGTCATCGACCACCGGCTTGGTGTTGGGCATGGTGGCAACGGTTGTTACGCCCCCGGCTGCAGCTGACTTGCTGCCGGATTCAATCGTCTCTTTATATTCCTGACCCGGCTCGCGGAAATGCACCTGAATATCAAGCAGGCCGGGGCAGAGGATATGCCCGCCGCAATCGACCACTTCTGCGCCGTCCGGCGTACCGTTGTTGAACAGTTTTTCACCAAAGTCAGCGATTTTGTTGCCCTCGGTTAGTAGTCCTCCACCTTTGACATCAAGGCCGGATTCCGGGTCGATGAGGCGTGCATTGGTGTAGGCAACGCGTTGGCCGTGATTGGTGCGGGTGGGTTTGAAAAACTGGGTCATCGTATCCTTCTTCTTTCACCTCTCCCACCGGGAGAGCTCTGCGAGCGTAGCGAGTCGGGTGAGGGCTTGTGGCGCCGCCAGTTGGCTCTCACCCGAAATTCGCTGCGCGTATTTCGATCCCTCTCGCTGGGAGAGGTATTTTATTTACTCAACAACAGCTCCAACACGGCCTGCCGCACGGCGACGCCCATTTCGACCTGATCAAGTACGGCGCTGCGCGCGATGTCGTCGGCAATGTCGGTATCGATTTCTACGCCACGGTTCATCGGCCCGGGATGCATCACCAGCGCGTCATCTGCCGCACGGGAAAGCTTTTCGCGGTTGAGGCCGTAATTCATGAAATAGTCGCGTACCGAGGCGATGCCGCGGCCGCTCATACGCTCATGCTGGATGCGCAGCATCATCACCACATCGGCGTCTTTCAGCCCGTCGTGCATGTTGGTGGTGTGCGATATGCCAAAGCCATCTACGGCGGTTGGCATGAGGGTAGGGGGCGCGACGAGGGTGACCGTGGCCCCCATGGTCTTGAGTAGATGAATGTTGCTGCGCGCCACGCGGCTATTGGCGATGTCGCCGCAGATCGTAACCTTGAGGCCTTCAATCCGGCCCTTTTTGCGGCGGATGGTCAGCGCGTCGAGCAGCGCTTGTGTCGGGTGTTCATGCGCGCCGTCGCCAGCGTTGATGACGCAAGCATCGACCTTCTCGGCAATCAGCTGCACGGCGCCGGCATGCGGGTGGCGCACCACAATCGCATCCGCCTGCATGGCGTTGAGCGTCATCGCTGTATCGAGCAGTGTCTCACCTTTGCCGACCGAAGAGGTGGCCGCGCTGATATTGATGACATCCATCGAGAGGCGCTTGCCCGCTAACTCGAAGCTGGTGCGGGTGCGGGTTGAATTCTCGAAAAATAAATTGATGAGGGTTCGCCCCCCGAGGAGCTTATGTTTTTTATCCACTGCCCGGTTGCGTGCGACATAGGTTTCTGCGGTATCGAGAAGCGTGTGGATATCTGCCGCCGCCATGCCTTCAATCGTAAGCAGGTGGTGCGGCCATGCATGGCCAGTATGGGGGCGGTGCTGTGACATATGCCACACCCATAGCGGTACCGTATTAAAAAGCAAGCGGTCGCAGTGTGATTTATTTATTTCTTCGATTCGTGGCGCGTGCTACAGGAGGGGTATGAAACGTATCAGCACTGCTCTTTTGCTTTCCACCTCGCTCCTGCTTTCGGGCTGTGGTGATGCCACCGATCAATGGGTGGATCCGGACACGACCTTTGAAAGTGTTCCTCAGCCAGATATCAAAGGGATTCGCGCAACGCAGGAAGATATGGCGAAAGAGGCCTTCAGCGGCGGCGATTACGAGCGCGCGGCAAAATTTTATCAGCTATTGGTGGCGCAGGATAAAGGCACTAAAGCTGAAATGCAGCGTTACAAGCTTGGGTTGGCGAACTCGGCGCGCCGTATGGGTAAGAACGATGCGGCGCTTGCTATGTACGAGCAGTTTCTGCACGAAACGCCGGGTGAGTTGGATGCCCAGGAGGGTAAGGGGCTGACCCTATTGGCGATGGGCAAATCTGTGGAGGCCAGCCGGGTGTTCTCGGAAGTGGTCGCGCGGGATGCTGGCCGCTGGCGGACATTAAACGCGCTGGGCATTCTTTTCGTGACGAAGAATATGATCCCCGAGGCGATGGCT
>JAUIBB010000083.1 GCA_030427685.1 Alphaproteobacteria bacterium | reverse complement strand
GCCAAGCTTAAAAAATAAGGCTTCACAATGGATGCCATTCATGGGGACCTAGAGCAACGTCAACGCGAACGTGTTCTACTCGCCTTCCGTGAAAAACGTCACCGCATTCTGGTAGCGACGGATATTGCCAGCCGCGGCCTCGACATCCCGCATATCGAGCATGTTATCAACTTCGACCTGCCACAGGCACCAGAGGATTATATTCACCGCATTGGCCGTACCGCACGCGCAGGCGCTGAAGGTGCTGCAATGAGCTTCATCACACCCGAAGATGCCCTAAAATGGCGCAACATCCAGAAGCTGATGAATCCGGATGCAAAGTTTGAGCCACTCCCCCCCGGTGTTGCAAAACCTAAAAAGCGTCGCAGCCGCGGTGGTAAAGGTGGCAATGGCGGGGGCAATGGCGGTGGTCAGGGCAATAGTTCGCAAGGTGCTCAGAATGGTGGAGGCCGCAATGCGCAAGGCGGTGGCCGTCGCCACAACGAGAAGCCAAAGCAGCAAAGCAGCAACACCACAACCAGCGCGCTGCCAGCCTTCCTGACGGCGGGCTAACCCCAACACTTCACACAATTGTAATATAAATCGGCTTGTGCGGCATTATAGTATGCCACATGAGGGCGCTTGCCCATCGTTTGATCTGTCCATTTTGCTCAGGAGAAAAAGATGCCAATTGAATCTGACCGCTACAGCTTTGCCGATATTGCCAGCACTACCGATCCCCTGATCGACACCCCGGATGCACAAGTGTTCGTCCATAAGGGGGCCTTGCTTTTCAACATCAAAACCAAAGGCAACAAAATTACAGGTGGCGTGCTGGATGTTATCGACGAAGCCATCGACGTTGTTGCGGCCTATCCCGACAAATACAAAGGCATTATCTTTGGTAACGGCGGAAAGAACTTTGCCGTAGGGGCAGATCTTGACGTGTTCCTCGAAGACGGAAAAAATAAGAAGTGGGATAATTCAAATGCCTTTATTGCGCGCGGGCAGGAAGTGCTCTGGAAACTCCAGCATGCTCCCTTCCCTAAAATCTTCATGGGCAAAGGGCTGGCCCTTGGCGGCGGCGCAGAGCTTGCCATGCACTGTGATACCGGCGTTGTTACCCCGGATTTCAGAATTGGGCTGGTAGAAAATAAAGTCGGACTGATTCCCGGCTGGGGAGGCACCGAAGAACTACTGTTCAACCTGGTTGAGCGCCAACTTGCGAAGCAGCAAGAAACCGGTGAAGGCAGCATCATTGATGCCTTCGTACATACGTTCGATTATCTTGCGGAGAATACGCTGAAGGCAGCGGAAGACGCTAAACAAGCAGGCTTTATCCCTAAGGACACGCAGGTTCTTCAGGATGAAAATGCGCTACTCCCTGCCGCCGTTGAGCAGATCAATACCATGGCTAACCACTATCAGGCACCGGATGCTTCCCGGCATATCTATATTCCTGTCGGGGTTAAGGCGACGCTTGAAAAACGCCTCCATGCAAAGACAGGCTTAAACTCACATCAACAGCAGGTACTTGAGGCGGATATTGCCCTTCTCGGCTCGATGGAAGGCAAGCAAGTCACGGCCACGCAGCTCTATACCAAAGCGCGTGAGTTGTTTGGCACGCTGGTATCGCATCCCGCAGCCTGCGCCTGTATTGAGCATACAAAAGCCACCGGCAATGCACTACCTACAGAGAGCTATCCCCCAGGTTCGCTGGAAAACCGAAAGATTGGCTAACCTAACGCACTTCCCTGCCGTTCTGCTTGCACCCCTTGCACCTATCCGATACATCGGAACGCATGGATTCGCCCGAACAGAAACTGCAAGGCTTTCGCGACCGTATTGACGCGCTGGATGAACAACTTGCGCAGCTTTTTATCGAGCGCATCGGCATCATTCGGGAAGTGGCACAACTGAAGGCTGAGCATTGGCCCAAGGCATGCCATATTCGTCCCGGCCGCGAGGGGGAAATGCACCGCGCCATTGCCAATCGCTTTGCAGGAACGGGGTTCCCGCCGCTGATGGCACTGGCTATCTGGCGCCAGATGATTGGCGGCAGCACGCATGTTGAATCCCCGCTCAACGTCGTACATTTACGCACGCATCCCGAGCAGCAGTTCCTCGCACGAGAATATTTTGGCATTCAGGTTGGCTCACATGCCGCCAACTCACTGACCGACGCGCTGGAGAGGATCCGCGCCGGGCACGCGAACATCCTTCTGCTTCCAACGCCTGATCCGGACACCCCAATACAAGACAGTGCCGCGGGTGGTTGGTGGCGGCAAGCCGACCAGCTGCGCGAATCCGGGCTTTTCCTGTTTGCAACCCTGCCTGTTGCTGCCGAAAATGTTCCTCAGGGCTATGCCCCGGCTGTCGCACTGGCTGCCATCACGCCAGAGGATTCTGGCGACGATGTGAGCTATTTTTTCCACCCTTCATCTGGAAAATCTACGCCTGCACGCCTCGAAATCGTTGAGGGATTCCACACCACACGTAAGAACGCTATCTTTCTTGGCGCCCACCCGCGCGCTGTTCATTTTTCTGAAGGAGTTATGCATGCCTAAGCAACCAACGCCACAACCCGGCATTTCGGATATTGCCCCCTACACTCCCGGCAAATCGAAAGCAGATGGCGTCAGCCGCATCGTAAAACTCTCTTCCAATGAAAATCCCTGGGGGCCATCTCCCAAAGCCATTACCGCCTTCAAGGAATCCGCAGGCGAGCTGCACCGTTACCCCGATGGTAGCCACGCAGCGCTACGCGCAGCCATTGCTGAAACATATAAACTTCCCGCCGCCCAGCTGATCTGCGGCTGCGGCTCGGATGAGCTGATCGGCCTGCTGATCGCGGCCTATGCGGGGCACGGTGATGAAGTGCTCTACAGCGCCCATGGCTTCCTGATGTATAAAATCTATGCGCAATCGCACGGCGCGACCCCGGTAACAGCTGCCGAAAAGAACCTGACGGCAGACGTGGATGCGCTGCTGGCGGCGGTTACGCCGCGTACGAAAATTGTCTTCCTTGCGAACCCTAACAACCCTACCGGCACCATGCTCCCCTTCAGTGAAGTGCGCCGCTTGCGTGCTGGCCTGCCAGAGGAAGTGATCCTCGGTATGGATGCCGCTTATGCAGAATACATGACCGATCCTGCCTATGAAGATGGCGTTAGCCTTGTCACTGAGGGCAGCAACACCGTTGTTTTTCATACCTTATCGAAAATCTACGGCCTGCCGGGCTTGCGGATTGGCTGGGCCTACGCCCCCACGCATATTATCGATATGCTGAACCGCATTCGTAGCCCCTTCAATGTCAATTCTCCTGCGCTGGAGGCAGGGGTAGCCGCCGTCCGCGATCAGGCGCATGTTTCCCTCTCGCGCGAGAATAATGCGGTTGAGCGTGAACGGGTAAGCGCGGCGATTACCGAAATGGGCTACCATGTTGTCGAAAGCCATACGAATTTTGTGCTGGTAAAGTTTGGTGCACAGGCGGCAACCATCGCAGCACAGCTGGCGAAGCAGGGTGTGATGGTGCGCGAGGTCGCGGCCTATGCGCTTCCCGAATACCTACGTATTTCGATTGGTACCGCAGAAGAAAACACCGCATTGCTGAACGCGCTAAAGCATTGCGCCGCCCTGCAGGCAGCGTAGCCACCTATGCATTTAGCCCTACTTGGTGCCGGACAACTCGGCGGATCGTTTGCCCTTGCCCTCAAAGAGGCTGGCGACGCATTGCGCATTACTGCCTATGACCCTGTTACCGCCCACGCACAACAACTTGCGGCACAGGGAGCCGTAGACCATGTCGCCAACTCAGCCGGTGACGCCGTCTGTGATGCGGATATTGTCCTGATTGCAGCACCACTTGGGGCGTATCGCACGCTGGCGAGCGAGATTGCTTCTCGGCTGAAACCCGGCACGCTGGTCATGGATCTGGGCTCTGTGAAAAGCAGCATGGCTGGGCTGGCACCCCTCTTGCCGACAGCACAGCTAGTGCCCGCACACCCCATCAGCGGAAGCGAGAAATCTGGCCCTGAAGCTGCTCGGGCAGATATGTTCAAAGAGCGCCTTTGCATCCTCACCCCCGGCGAAAGGCCGGATGCCGCCGCCATGGAAATGGCGCAGACCCTCTGGCATGCCGTTGGTGCAGACGTCATCGAGATGCCGGTGGAAGTGCACGATCAAATTTATGCCTATGTCTCCCATCTTCCGCATTACATTGCCTTTATTGCCGCCTCTTATTTTCATCGGCTGGGCGTTCGCCTGCTGCCGGAAGATACAGCACTTCAGCAATTTCTTCGGATTTCCCGCTCCAATGTGCGTATGTGGCATGATATCGCCCTCGAAAACCGGGAGCAATTACTGCCAGTGCTGGCTACCTATATCGCCCTTCTTCAGCATTTCTCGACGGAGCTACGCGCTGGCGAAAAATTGCCCACGGAAGATACTGTTGCAGTGGCAAAATCCTTTCTTCCCCGCATTCTTGCGGCCAGCATTATTTCCTGTGTTTCACTCCACGAACAGCAGTCTGGCCTGAAGCTTCGCCCCTTTGGCGCTGGCGGCCTGCGCGATATTGTTGCTCCTGCGGCCCATGCACCTGAAGAAGACATGGAGGCTATTTCTGCGATTTCCCATACGTTGGCGGATCACCTGGATGCCGTAATTGCCGACTTTAAACAGCTGGAGCGTATGATTGGTGCAGCCGATGCCACCGCATTAATGCAGGCCCTACAACAAATGGGTACAGACGCGCAGTCACTGGCTGGCATTCGGAATTAAGGAAAGTCAGACGCTGCAAGCCTTTGCAATCAGCGCCTGTAATTCGGCCTGATCCTTTGCCTGTGCCACGAAGGGGTACCCGTCGTAGCTGCTACCATCGGTCTGGTGATCACCGTACAAAATAGCACTCATCCCTGCGTTTTTAGCACACCCAAGATCGGCAATGGTATCGCCGATGAACCATACATCCGGGCCAGCTTCAATGCCAGAGTCCTGAAGTGCCAGCAGGGCCGGGTCGGCATAGGGCTTATCACGCGGAGCATCGGTTGAACCAATCGCGACGTCGAAATGCTCTGACCAGCCAAGCTGAGGGATTTCCTTACG
This sequence comes from Alphaproteobacteria bacterium, assembly GCA_030427685.1. Classification (GTDB taxonomy): domain Bacteria; phylum Pseudomonadota; class Alphaproteobacteria; order Rickettsiales; family UBA3002; genus QFOX01. The sequence continues at coordinate 3,238 of JAUIBB010000083.1, read as the reverse complement.
CAGGGTGACCCCCTGCTTGTTGCTGACCACCCCAACAAAGACATCTTCCGGAATAGCAGCCAGCATCGCCTCCGCACCGGGAAGCGCCATTAGCTCCTGCAGGTGAATTGCCCGATAGCTGTTCTGGTAATGGGTTGCCGCCTCTTGCCAGCGCTCCCCGAACATCGCCGGGAACGAATCCCGCATGGAATGTGCCACTTCGGCCCGCACCCGCGCAAGCGACCATTCCGGATGCTCCATGTGCCGCAACGTCATGTTCAGCGCCTTATGGATCAGCGGCCAGGTATCGACCAGCGTATTGTCCCAATCAAAGAGAATAGCGCGGGGCATTGTTGTCATTGTCATGCACGGGTCCTTCCAGAATCAACTCAATGCGTATCAGGGATGGAAATTGATGGGAATCAGGAACTCAATCAAATTTCCCGCAGGGTAGTTAGCCGGAACTGAGGGCACCGGATTGGCACGGCGCACCATGTCTACCGCCGCCTCGTCGATCACCGTGGTACCCGAAGACTGCTCCAGCGCGTAATAGCGAATCACGCCACTACGGTCGATGCGGATCCGCACGATCACCCGTCCCTGCCGCCCATCGGCTGCAGCCGGATAGATTTTATGGCGCTCGATCCAGGCGGAGATTTCTTGTTCATAGCGCTGACGCACCGCTTCGATAGTCTGCGCTGTTTGTGTGGATTCATTGCCGCTACCACCAATAGCTCCAGTACGTGTACCATGGCGACCACGGTTGGCCGCACGTGCCGCACGTGCGGAATTAGCCTGCCCCACCTCACGCACATATTGCTGTGGCCTTGAGGCGATCGCAGGAGAGGGCTGTTCTGAAAACGGCGTGTAATGCGGCGCTTCGGGCTCTGGCGCAGGCGTTGGCCGGGATGCTGGCTTAGGTCGTGGTGCGGAAGCAATTTTTTGTGGCTTCACAGGCTTTGGCGCAGGTGCTGGCTGAGGCAATGGCTTTGGCGCAACACGTGGGGCGTCATCAGAGGATACTGACTTTACCGGCTCGACAGGAGCACTGGCGCGCATTACCGGTGCTGATATCCTGCTTTCCTGCCCACCTTGCTGATCATACGCGGCGATACGGTCGCGATCGCCCAACTTAAATGAAAGTGCCCGAACAGGAATATGGGTGACTTTCTCCTGCGGGAACAGGCTGACAATCGCAAATGCCAATAAATGCACCAATAGCGCAATCGCAAGCATCAGCGCGAAATCACGCCGCCCCAGATAGGCATTCGGGCCAACCCCTAACAGCGATGGTGCCAGCGCCTGACGGCCTCCTCCCAGCATTCCCTGTGTCAGCCCCTGGTTCATTGCGTTACCATCACTTCACCAGACTGCGTTACCAACGAGAGGTTTTTGCCACCCGCCGCACGGATCAGTTCAAAGAAATTCACCAGGCTGTTTGCCTCCATCTGTGCATCGGCCTTAATGCTGATAATACGCTCTGGGTTGACCTGGAATTGACGTTTCAGCTCTTCGCCAACCTCGGGGCCGGTATAATACTCATCGTTGATGATAACCTCGCCCAGCTTGCCAAGCAGCACAACAATGGGCCCCTCATCCAGCTTCTGGCCAGAGTCTGCCATGGGTAGTTCGATCGGTATAATGCTGAATTTCTCCATATGCCCCGCGATGATGAAGAACAGGATCACGGTAAAGATGATGTCGATCAGGGAAATCATGCTGATCGCACGGAGCTTACGGGTAGTGCGCGTGAATTCCATTACGAGACCTTATCCACCTGCACGTTGCGCCCCCCGGTCAGGTAGACGGTATCCATCACCTTCACGAGTTGCTGTACCGTTACCCCGGGCGTTGTAAAAATCGCAATCCGGTAATCCGGATCATCGGCTAAACGTGTTGCCAACAGCTCGGTAAGGTCTGCATTGCTGATGGCCTGCCCATCAATCATCAGCCCTTCATCCGCAGCGATCTGGATGCGCATGATATGCCCTTTGGCGCCGCCGCCTTTTGCCCCGGCATGCGCAGAGGGCAGTGACAGCTCCATGGATTCCGAGACCACGAAGGTGGTCGTCAGCATCACGAAGATCATCAGGTGAAATACGATATCGATCAACGCGGTGAGGTTGATTTCCTGAATGCGTCGGCGTGTACGGTCAAAATCCATACGCTAAAATCTGTTGTAGCTCGGGTTCAGCAAATGCAGGGTGCTGGAGCTTTCTGGGGCTCCACGTGGTACCGTTACGGCTTTGGCCTGCTCTTCAATCAAGCGCCGTGCACGCTCTTCCCGCTCCATGGCTTCACGCTTTTCCTGCTCGCGCTCGTTTTTAATATAAATATCTTCAAGCGCCAGAATCTGAATGGTAACGTCGCGCATTGTGGCGCGCACGCGCTCGACAATGCTGTCGATCAGGTAGTAGCTCGCCATTGCCGGCACGGCCACAATCAACCCGCCTACCGTTGCAATCAGCGCCTGCCAGATACCACCCGCAAGCTGCGATGGATCCACCCGCGTGCCAGCTTCTGATAGCTTTGCAAAAGCCTCAACCATCCCGATAACCGTTCCCAACAGCCCCAGCAATGGGCCGACAGAGGATGCCATCTCTAACCCGCGCATGTGCGACTCAAGGTAGCGCAGTTCGCCAGAACCAACGCGCGAAATTTCAGCCTCGCGACTTTTCATCGTGATGTCGCGATTCATAACGGAAAGAACAGAAACCCGCATAATCCGGGCGATTGGCCCCGGCTCGCGCGCCAGCAGGCCCGAGGCATCGCTTAACTCACCACGCTTGATGAGTGCCATCACCCGGTCAATAAACTGGGTGTTAAACACACCGCCAGTGACGAACTGGTATCCCTTGTAAAAATTGATCGCAAGCACGTAGATCGAAAGCGCCACGATCACGTACATGACGAAGCCGCCTTTGACAAAAATCAGATCGAGCATGGGTTCGCTGCCGTTGTTAGTGTTTTTGATATTATTGTTGGAAACAACGTATCGCGATTAGGGATAGGAGTCGAGCAGCCCTGCAAGGCAATTCACAGGCAATTCGTGCCGCCTCTTCAGAACCGGGCACAGAATAATTGAATTTGCGTTTAAGAAGTCAGACGCCGAGCTTACGCGCTTCTTCTGGCAGCATGATCGGAATCCCGTCCCGGATTGGGTAGGCCAGCCCTGCTGCCGCGGAGATCAACTCCTGCGCGGCCTCATCGTAGGTCAGGCGTGCCTTACTGACCGGACAAACGAGCATTTCCAGAAGCA
>JAUIBB010000082.1 GCA_030427685.1 Alphaproteobacteria bacterium | reverse complement strand
TCGGCCATTGCGCCGGGCGCAAAGGCCGTCATGCCCTTGATATGCACCTTACTCAGCCGCAGGTGAATTTTCTTGGCAGCTGCCGGAGCGGGGGCGAAGGATATACCAGAAGCCGCCGGCGCCAGATGGCGATCCACCGTGCGCGGTGCCGCCAGCGGACGCGCACCTGGCTGGATACGCCCCACATCCGCCGGGCCGGGGACCGTCGTTTGTGCCGCGGCGATGCATGGCCAGCACAATGCCGCACCCAACACAAAGGCGCGACTCCACTGCCAAAATTGCTTATCCTGCTTCATTCTTACATTCGCCCAATTAAGAGAACTTGAAAGGTAGACCCTTTTCTCTCGGTTTAAACAGTGCGCCAAAACAGCCTAAAACCGCCGCCATGCTCGTGCATGCGACACACCTATAACCATCTAAAAAGCAATGGAAGAATTATTTTCTTAAATGCCACATCCAGCGCTTTTCCGGCCACGCTGGTGTGGCAATGCCGCGTGAATCAGCACAGCACGTCACGAGAGGCGGCGCGCATTCAAGCATGTTCAGCCAATTTCCCACCAGCAATTCGCCATGCAGAGCAAGAATGCCGGCCATCCGCGCCATTGGGGTTTGCAACAGAAGACACCTCCTCTCCCCCAATTCCTAAGTCACTAAATTACAATAGATTAAAGAAAAAAACTTTAAACGAGCGTCCCTTTTTTCGGGCCTCCTATTTTTTAAGCCGCATTAACTAAAAATTAAGGCGAATCACGTAGACTTCACTTCATGAACCTTAATTTATGAATGATGGCTATGCGCAAACATTTATCTTTTTTTCGTGTATTTGGGAAAGACTCGGGCGGCGCGACGGCAATTGAGTTTGCTGTTCTCGCCGTCCCATTTTTCCTGCTGTTCATGGGAATTATCGAATACGGCCTCTTCATGATGACCAAAGTAGCGGTAGAGAGCGCGACGGCACAGGCCGGACGCGCCGGATCGCTTGGCGGGTGCAATGTCTCCTGCGTGCAAACCCTGATCGCCAATAAGACTTCCAACCTCATTAATGCCAGCAACATTGTGGTGACCGCCGGTGTCGTCGATCATGACAGCGGCAGCGGTGGCGCGCCTTTTTCTGGCGATTTATGTAATAGCACCCCGCCGCATATCGGCGGCGACTGCAGTGGCTTTGGCTGGCAGGATCTCAACGGCAATGGCAGCTATGACTCAGGCCCCTCTGGCGCAGGCTCTTCTGTTGGCGGCCCCGGCGATATTGTTGAAATTCGCGTGGCGCTTCCATGGCACGTCCTGATGCCCTTTGTCGGTCAGTATTTTGGGTCACACGGCACTGTATTAATTACTTCAAACACCGTCGTAAAAAATGAGAATTATTAATCCAATGGCACTCAAACGCACCCCCAAACATCTCCTACGCTTCCTAAAAAATGAGCAGGCGGTTGCGCTGATCGAATTCGCCATTGTCTTTCCGGTGATGGTGCTGCTGCTATTCGGCGGCATCGAAATCACGCGCTATATCCTGATTACGCAGAAAATCGAAAAAGCCACCTATGCCATGACCAACATGGTCAGCCAAATGATACCGGCCACCGAAGCTGGCGGCACTGGCCAGATCAGCAACGCGGCTTTACAGGGCGTTTTCAATCAGTTTTATGGGCTGATGCAGCCCTACAGCATGGGCTCGCCCGGCAACGTAACCAATGGCATTGTCTCGTTTGACTCTGTGATTCATATCTCAAGCGGCAACCGCAATCTAATTCGCTGGGAGCGCACCGGCGGCGGCAGCTGCGCCAGCTGCGGCACACGCCCCCCTAGCATTGTTACCCACCCCGCTATTTCCGGCATGATAGACCATGCATTTTCTCCTTCGCCCGGCACGGTTTATAACTGCCCTAACGCCCCCTTCACTCCACATTACAGCACGCAGTTAGAGGGCATGCTGAATCATGAAAATTTCATTGTCGGACAGGTCTACTTTAAATACGAGCCGTTGCTAAACCACATTGGGGTTGCAACCGGGATGACCTTCTCGCTGCCGTCACGGGTGATTACCCGCGCATTCTTTATCCACCCACGCAATGGCGACCTGCTGGATGCAGATCCGGCATTTGTGGCACCTACTGAGGCTCAAGGCCGCTGTAACAACGCTTAGATTGATTTAGTCAGATAGGAAATTTATGAAAATTTCTAATGCGATCCTTCGTTTCGGCCAACGCTTCCTGCAGGAGCAGGAAGGCAGCGTGCTGATTATGTTTGGCCTTGGTGCCACGCTCCTGTTTGCCGTGGGCGGTGCCGGGGTAGATCTGGGCCAACAGCAACTTACCAAGTTGCGCATCCAGCAGTCTGCGGATGCAGCAGCTATTTCAGCAGCGGCCATCACTACCTCCTCTTACGTACCAACAATCACACCAAGCGACCGCATTAATGCTGGCTACCGCTATTTCAACCTGAACTGGCCCGAGAACTCCGAACTACCTGAGGAGATTTCCGTTAGAATTCTTGGTAACAGCATTCGCGTAGGGGCCGAAAGCACATCCAGCACGGCATTCCTCGACAACGGAACACTTTCTGCCCAAGGGGCAAGTACGGTAGGCATCAACACCCAGCTCCCCTCAGATTACGATCTGGTGGTCACGGTCGATGAAGCCGCCTCCACCGGCACCATGATGGCCAACCCGAATGTTAGCCATCCGGGCGAACATACCCGGATGGGCGTTATCAAATCCTCTATCCTGACGTTGCTCGACAGCGTATTACCACCTGATAACAGCAACCCCAACGTCCGCTTCGGGCTAACGGGTTACACAGATCACTATATCAGCAATAAGTGGCCGTTAACCTCGAACCGCACCGATGCGGCGCAATATGTCACCCATCTTGAAACCCGTACCAGCGGCAGTTGGACGCAGGGTGTCTGGGGTGGGGTTTGGATGATTCTGGGTGGCGGCGAAATCTGGCACAGCCCTCCAGACAGCACCTATGCCTGTGATACCAGCGGTGACCCGGAATGCGAAAATACAACCCTTCCCGTCGGCTCTGGCTTTGGTTGCAGCATTTCCTGTAACAGCGGTACAGGCGGCTTTGCAGGTAGCTACGGCAATATGCCAGCAACAGCGACCATGCGCACAAACCCAAGCTATCATGGCGCTAACCCATCCATGCCGAATGCAGATCGCAGCAATACACGCAGCCTCGTGATTATTCCTGCCGGCCCGATTGATCCGGCCTCCTGCGCGGCGATCAACCAATATTATGCACTGGTTTATGTTATTAATATCGGCATCACCGATACTTCAACGGTTGCCAATTTCCGTGCCTGCGCCTCGATTGACCCCCTCACCCACCAGCCACGCTACTATGAAGCACCGGATGAACCGGCGCTGCGGGGAATCTTCAACAACATCTCCCAAACCCTCCGCTCCATCCACATCACGAGCTAAGCGACGGGTGCTGGGTCTGTACAGCTCCGCCCCTGTAAAAGGGGGCAGCACTTTCTAGACAAAAACCCTTGCATTCATGCCCGGTTCGGGGTAGGTAGCTGCACCGCATTGGGAATGGTTCTCAGGGCGGAACACACACGCAAGTGTCAGGGCTGCCAGGGAATTCCTGGTTTCCCGCCGGTGCCAGTGATGGCCATCGCTTGCGGAGGACGAACCGGACTTAAGGAGTTACCATGTCTGCACTTCCCGACTTTTCTATGCGCGAGCTGATCGATGCTGGCGTTCACTTTGGTCACAAAACCAAACGCTGGAACCCTCGCATGGCGCCATTTATCTACGGCACCCGCAACGACATTCACATTATTGACCTTCAACAAACGGTACCGATGCTGCATCGCGCCCTGTCCGCTGTGCGCGCGACCGTTGCAAAAAATGGTCGCATCCTGTTCGTTGGCACCAAGCGTCAGGCGTCGGAAGAAATCGCAGAAGCAGCAAAGCGTTGCGGTCAATATTATGTCAACAACCGCTGGCTCGGCGGGATGCTGACCAACTGGTCGACCATCCAGAACTCGATCCGCCAGCTACGTAAAATCGAAGAGCGTCTCGCAGAGAGCAACTCAGGCCTCAGCAAAAAAGAGATCCTGACGATGACCCGTCAGCGTGATAAGCTTGAGCGTTCGCTCGGTGGGATCCGCGATATGGGCGGCAAGCCAGACCTGCTGTTCATCATCGACACCAACCGCGAAGACCTCGCCGTTAAAGAAGCCCAGAAGCTGGGGATTCCGATCGTGTCGATCGCTGATACCAACTGTACCACCGATGGCATTGATTTCCCAATTCCAGGCAACGATGATGCAACCCGCGCCATCAAACTTTACTGCCGCCTGATTTCAGATGCCGCCCTTTCTGGCCTGCAAGAGAGCATGGGCAGCAAGGACATCGACTTCGGTGCGAATGCAGAACCGCAGGAAATGGAAGCCACCGAAGGCGCCACCCCACGTCAGGAGCAGGAAAAACTTTCCCGCAACAACGCACGTGGCGGCAAAGAAAAGGCGAAAGCCGCTCCTTCGAGCAGCACCAAAAAAGAAGCGTTTGCTGAAGAAGCTAAAAAAGCTTCTGCCCGTTCAAAAAAAGCAGAGGTTCCTTTTGAAGCCGCTGTGGCCGCTGCCTCTGAAGAGGCTCCTGCTGCTGAGAAAGCCCCAGAGGCTGAGCCTGCTAAGGCGAAAAAGACCCGCGCCAAGAAGTCGGCGTAACGTCAGGATAACGTCCCCTGCATCGCTTGGTGTGGGGGACATCCTTTTTCCCATGTATCCGGCCTTTACGGCAGGATGACCCATTACAAAACAGAAGGAAACACCATGTCCGCACAACAAATCAAAGAACTGCGTGAACGCTCTGGCGCCGGGATGCTGGATTGCAAAAAAGCACTGGATGAAAATAATGGCAACATGGATGCTGCCATCGACTGGCTGCGTAAAAAAGGCCTCGCTCAAGCAGCCAAAAAATCTGGCCGCACGGCAGCAGAAGGCGTTGTTGCCGTTGCCACCGACGGCAACAAAGGCGCAGTAATCGAACTGAACTCCGAGACCGACTTCGTTGCTCGTAACGACCAGTTTCAGGCACTGGCTGAAGCAGTTGCTTCTTATGCCGTACATACCGATGGCGACATCGAAAAGCTGAAAGCCCACACCTGTACAGTGGCTAAAAAGCCGGTTGGCGAGGCGATTACTGATGCGATCGCGACCATTGGCGAGAACATCCAACTGCGCCGCACTGCAGCCTTGCAAGCCACCAATGGCATCGTTAGCAGCTATATCCATGGTTCGGTGAAGCCGGGCATGGGGAAAATCGGCGTATTGCTGGCGCTGGAATCGACTGGCAATAAAGATGCGCTCAACGCTTTGGGCAAGCAACTGGCCATGCATGTGGCTGCATCGAACCCAAGCTACATCAACCTGTCGGACATCAGCGAAGAAGCAAAAGCCCGTGAAGCCGAGGTCTCCAAGACCAAAGCAACCAAGCTTTTTGCTGAGTTCCAGGCGTTTGAAGCCAGCATGGCAAAATACAAAGACCACCTGACTACAGAGCGCAACTTCTCTGAAAAGCAGTTTGAGCCTAAGCTGAAAGAGCTGGCACAAACCCTGCCGAACGTTGACACCCTGCTTTCGGACTACGAAAGCAAAAGCGTCAGCGAAGACCGCAAAGAGAAGCAGGATGCTGAAAAAACCAAAAAGCTCCTCAATGTTTTCTTCCAGGAAGCCGCATTCCTGCTCAAGAAAATGCGCTCGTACGGCGATGATGCTGCGATTCAGGAAAAGCTGGCTCAGCTCTACCTTGACGAAGCAATGCGTGAAGCCGTGCTGATGGAGCAAGCATTTGTGATTGACGGAAAAACGAAGATTTCTGATGTGCTGAAAAATGCAGAAAAAGAAGTCGGTGCTCCCGTCAAGCTGGATGCATTCGTTCGCTTTGCCCTTGGTGAAGGGGTTGAGCGCGCAGAAGACGACTTTGCCGCAGAAGTAGCCAAAATGTCTGGCACTGCTGCCTAAACAACAATGAAGCACGCCCCCTCTTTTTCGGAGGGGGCGTTTTTTTTGGCCATGACAAACGCCCTACCGGATAAAGCCGATCTAACCGAGTTGCTGCAACAGCATTTGGCAACCCGTGGACTAATGGCACATCCGTTGGCGATGGTTCTGGGCAAAGGGGTGCTGACCCCGGAGCAACTCCTTCATTACTGCAAAATCCGTTATAGTGCCGCCCCCTTGTTTGAGCATCTGGCAGCACGTGCGGCATCATTGGCGGAGAAAGAAGAAGCGCTTCCACAACTGGCCGCGGTACTTCACCGCAATCTTTGTGATGAACGTGGCCTTGATTATGCATCTGGCCTTCCCACGGGGGAAGGCTCCCACAGCGACTGGCGAACGGATTTTTTAAATGCCATTGGCCTGCCGCCACAAGCACGTGGCGATTTCCCGCTCTATGTTTATACTGAGGCGGACAATGTCTGGGTGCTTATCGGCATGGTTTTAGCGGCAGAATATGCGATACCGCTTGAATATGCCCGCCTGCTTAGATCCATGCGTCATGCATTTCCCGAAACATTCGCCCCAGCAGACCCGGCATTGCCCGTTACACCGGCACAATCCGTCGCAACGCGCTACTTACAGGACCATATCGAGCATGATGCCGGGCGCCACTTGCCCGAGCTGCTCAATGCTATCCTGCACGACCTTAAAACGCCGCAGTCTTATGTCGGCTTAACGGAAGGGGTTCGCCGCTTTGCAGCTGAACGCGCTGGACTCTATGACTATATTGAAAGCGCGTTTAATCGCCCGGTAGCAGCCTAAAAGATGCTATCAAACGCCCAGCTGCTGCTCTACAGCCAGTGGACGTTCTGCCAGAATGGGCTGCTGAATATGTGTCCTCGGCAGGTCGGCCGCCTGCCCCAACACATGCGGGTGTAGCGGCGCGCTGATCGTATGGTTTTCTAACATTTCCTGCTCTACTTCCGGGATGTTCTTCAGATGCCCAAAGCCACTTTTCCCGCGCACCATTTTACCGCTAAGCAGGTCAGCACTCCGGTGCGCCAACGTGCCAAGAATGGCAGGATAGCCAATGCCAAAGGTAATGCCCGACGCAGCGCCCAGACCTGCGCCAATCACGCCAGCCTCAAACACTGACGCGGCAGATAGCGCACCCCAACCGAGTGAAATCCCTTCTGCAGCGGCGGCAAACCCGCCCACGGCAATCGTATAGGCACCGGCACACACCAAAGCCCCGGCCACAGCACAAATCAGGCCAGCAAACAGCATGGTTTTTACATCCAGTAATTTTTTAGTCGCCTCGCTCCGCGTATGCGTTGCGTAGAGCTCAGCGACAGTGTCCCCTTTTTTAACAATCGGGTCGCGCTCATAGGCGGCGATCACTTCATTCTGTTTTTCAGGCGACTGCAGAATTTCCTGCTCCAGCTTTTCGGCCTTGTCGCGACGCTCGCGCTCTGCAAATGCCGCGGCCACTGTTCCAGCCGAAGAACCAACGCGTGAGCCAACAACCCCACCAATGCTGGCACCAACACCAATTGCTCCCAGCATCAGCGCACCAGCTGCAATTGGCAGTGCAATATTGGCCAGCATTAAGGCACCAATACAGCAAACGGCACCGAGTGCGCCGGTAAACATCCCCAGCGCCACGCCTCCGAGATATCCTTTGGCATGCCCGCTCAGACCAGAGGCCACAGCCTTGGTATAGTAATCATCCACCGTAATGCGCTGTTTAGCGACATCAATTGCGGCACGAAGTTCTGGTGTTATTGGAGCCATCATGTTTCTCTTTCTTACCATTCACTATAGCATTTACTTATAAAAGCAATGTGACAGTTTTATGAAAATTGCTTTCGGAAATGGGGTAAATTTTCCTTGTACTTTCAGCGATTCACAGTAGTTCTAGGGCATCAAGGAGCCTTATTATGACCACAGCCGCAACCCAACCTCGTCCCGCCGCGCAACCTAAGTACAAGCGCGTACTCATCAAAGTTTCCGGCGAGGCACTGATGGGCGATCGCGGCTATGGGCAAGATCTTCAGACAATTCAACGTATTGCGACCGATATCAAGCAGGTTGCCGACCTTGGGGTTGAGGTCTGTGTCGTCGTTGGCGGAGGCAATATTTTCCGTGGAATTTCCGGTGCAGCACAGGGTATGGAGCGTTCAAGCGCCGATTACATGGGGATGCTCGCAACCATCCTGAACGCCCTTGCCATTCAAAATATCCTTGATCAGACGGGTATTGAAACCCGTGTGATGTCCGCGATCGAGATGGATCAGATTTGCGAACCCTACATCCGCCGCCGTGCCATCCGCCATCTGGAGCGTGGCCGCGTCGTTATTTTTGCCGGCGGTATTGGCAGCCCTTACTTCACAACCGATACCACCGCGGCACTCCGCGCGTCGGAAATGGGTTGCGATGCCCTCTTGAAAGGTACGCAGGTT
>JAUIBB010000081.1 GCA_030427685.1 Alphaproteobacteria bacterium | reverse complement strand
CCTTCTCTAATGTCCCGCAGGCAGTGTAAGGCACATGGCCATCCAGCGTTTTGGCAAACGATGCTGCGGCCTCACCAATGAGGTAGGCATGGCGGACCTTCGGGAAATAATGTGCGAGCGGTTCAATGCCCCCCTCTTTTGCCACACCGCCCAGAATCCAATAAATGTCATCATAAGTATGCAATGCTTTTGCCGCAGCATCTGCATTGGTTGCCTTACTATCGTTCACAAATTGCACACCACCAACTTCACCAAGCCACTGCATGCGATGGGCAAGGCCCGGATAGGTTGCCATTGCTTTTATTACGTCCTCATGCGTGCAGCCATTGCTGATCGCCGCCACATAGGCTGCTGCTGCATTCTGCCAGTTATGGGCCCCCTGCAGCATGCGTAGCGCAGAAAGATCGGCTGTCTTCTCTCCTCCAAAGTCAGCACGCAATTGGGCATCCTGCACGGTAACGCCATGGCTGGTCGCCCGTGTTACAGAAATGGGAATCACCCGCTGCCTTTTCTCGGCAATAAGCTGGCGGCAGATGGCTTCACTCACTGCATCATCAATCCCTACGATCGCGACATCCGAGGGCTGCTGACGATCAAAAATATGGCATTTGGCGGCAATGTAATTTTCCATTCCACCATGATGGTCGAGATGGTCTGGCGTGATATTTAGCAAGATTGCCGTCTGGAACCGCGTTGTTCGGACAAGGTCGAGTTGGTAGGAAGAAAGCTCCAGAACATAGATGCCCTCACGCCCCATCGGCGCCAATGCAAGTGCCGGAATCCCAAGATTGCCTCCGACGGCAACAGGCTTACCACATGCGGCAAGCAAATGACCAATCAGGCTGGTGGTGGTTGATTTGCCGTTTGTTCCTGTGATGGCAATATAGCGCGCCTCGGGCTGTGCACGCATGAGCAACTCGATATCACCAATAACCTCAACCTGATGGGTGTTTGCAGCCAGTACTGCTGCATGCGAAAGCAGGATCCCCGGGCTCATCACCAATGCCGCGAAATCAGCCATCGGCCATTCTGCAACTGGCGCGATCCGTGCAGCAGGAAATGCCGTGGCGAGCGCATCCCGGGCGGGGGCATGGTCATCCCACGCCCAGACATCTGCGCCGGAAGCAAGCAAACTCGCTACCGTCGCCTGCCCGGATTTTCCGAGACCAACGACACCATAGCCTTGACCTTGTGCCTGCGGGATTAGAATCATCTTAGTTTCAGGGTCGAGAGGCCAATGAGCGCTAGAATCACCGCAATGATCCAGAAGCGGATCACAACCGTTGACTCCTTCCAGCCCATTTTCTCATAATGATGATGAATCGGTGCCATACGAAAAACACGCTTACCGGTGAGCTTGAACGAGGCCACCTGAATAATAACGGATGCGGCTTCCAGGACGAACAGCCCACCAATAATGGCCAGCACCACCTCATGCTTGGTGATAACAGCGATTGTCCCCAGCGCCCCACCGAAGGCAAGCGATCCGGTGTCTCCCATAAACACCATCGCCGGGGGCGCATTGTACCAAAGGAACCCAAGCCCGGCGCCAATCATCGCCGCACAAAAAACCGCCAGCTCACCTGTGCCCGGCACCAGCGGGATATGCAGGTAGCCTGCATACACCGCATTGCCAACAAGATAGCTGATCAGCCCAAAACACCCGGCAGCGATCATAATGGGCACGATAGCAAGCCCGTCCAGCCCATCGGTCAGATTCACCGCATTGCTGGCTCCAATCAGGACAAAGATAACAAACGGTGCGTAGAAAATACCGAAGTTAAGCAACACGTCCTTGAGGAATGGTAGCGCGATATGGTGGTTCAGCGCCTCTGGCGTCACCGCGCTAATCCAGAGCGCCGCACCCAGCGCAATCAAGAATTGCAGCAGGAGTTTTTTCTTTCCCGGCAGCCCACGCGTATTCTTTTTGCTGACTTTGAGATAGTCATCCGTGAACCCAATCGCCCCATAGCCAAGGGTTACGAACAGACAGATCCACACATAATGGCTGGTGACATCGGCCCAGAGCAATGTCGAAATTGTTACCGAGAACAGCATCATCAACCCACCCATGGTGGGCGTTCCTTTTTTGGTCAGCAGGTGGGACTCGGGGCCATCCTCGCGGATCGGCTGGCCACCGTGCTGGTTCTGCTTCAACCAGCGAATCACGCGCGGCCCGACGATAAAGCTAATGATCAGTGCGGTAATGATGGCACCACCACTCCGGAAGGTCAGGTAGCGGAACAGGTTGAATAGAGGCTCCTGCGCTGCAAGCGGGAAGAGCAGGTTATATAACATCAGCGTTCTCCTCAATCGCGACAGCAACAGCATCCATGCGGCTACCGCGCGAACCTTTTACCAACACCAGATCACGTGGTCGAAGCGCATCAACCACCACAGGGGCCAGTTCGCGGCTCGTCGCGCGATAAGCCCCCTGCATGCTCTCGGGCAGGGCGTTGTAGAGTTTCTCCATAAAGGTGCCTGCTGCAAATACTAAATCCATCTGATTGTTGATGAGGGTTGGAACAAGCCCCACATGCAGGTCCTCCGCCTCCTCGCCCAGCTCCAGCATGTCGCCCAGCACTACAACGGTGCGTAGCTTCTCGGTGCTGGCATCGCGGATATCGGCAATCTTTTCGATCGCACCCGTCACCGACACAGGGCTGGCATTGTAGCTGTCATCGACCAACCGCAGGAAGCCGCCCCGCACACCAACCGTCTGCACCTGCCCACGCCCTTTTGGCTCGGTGAAATACTCAAGCGCGGCAGCAGCGGCAGCAAGGTCTCCCTTCAGCGCATCCACAATGCCAAGCACTGCGACACTGGTCATCGCCCAATGCTTGCCGACGGCACCAAGACGGTATGTCAGTGGTGTACCGGCAATCATTGCCTCGATCTCAGCATGCGCTTCGATGATGCGGTAATCTACCAACCGGCAATTGGCACTACGGCTATTACCGAACGAGAGGATACGATCCAGCCCTTGGCGTTCCGCATGTTTTTGCATCCGCGCCACATGTGGGCTATCGGCATTAATTACGGCTACGCCTGCGCCACCCATACCATCAAAAATGCTGGACTTCTCGTCGGCAATTGCGGCAACGCTTGAGAAAAATTCAAGATGTACCGCCTCCACATTGGTGATGAGCGATACCTGTGGCCGCACCATCTTTGCCAACGGCGCGATTTCACCCGGATGGCTCATGCCCATTTCGATCACGGCATAATCAATATCCTGGGGTAAATTTGCAAGATTCAGCGGCACACCAAGATGGTTGTTGAGGTTCCCTTTTGTTGCATAAACCGTACCGACAGCAGCCAATGCTGCTGCCAGCATTTCTTTTGCACCGGTTTTTCCTACGCTCCCTGTAATCCCGATAAACTTTGCCTTTGAGCGCTCCCGGGCAGCGGCACCAAGATCGCGCAACGCAGATTCGACATCGTTGACCATGACCAGACGCGAAGCATCAACTCCCTCGATCTGCTTGCTGACCAGTGCGCCCGCCGCACCATTTTTAATAGCCTGTGCTACGTAATCATGCCCATCCACCTGACTACCCGGTAATGCCACAAATAGCCCATCCTGCTCCAACGTGCGCGTGTCGATACTTACCGAACGGGCGGTCCAACTGCCGCTTGTGCTGCCATGGGTGGCGGTGGCGATTTCATGTGCGCTCCATTGGGTCGTCATCGGGCATCTACCTTTCTGATATAATCTGCATCGTAAAATTGGGTCACTTGATTGCCGATGGTCTGGGTTGTTTCATGGCCTTTTCCGGCGACGACCAGAACATCGCCGGTGTGTAATGCGTGCATTGCTGTCGCAATGGCTTCCCCGCGATCAGGGACTTCAATTGCGCCGGGCGCAGCCACTAAAATTGCTGCACGAATTGCTGCAGGATCTTCGTTACGAGGATTGTCATCGGTAACGATCACATGATCGGCAAACTTTGCAGCCACGGCACCCATCTCTGGACGCTTGCCAACATCACGGTCCCCTCCGCAGCCAAAAACCACGTGCAGCTTGTTTGCTGTGTGGGCGCGTAGGGTTTTCAGAATGTTTTCTAATGCGGCCGGGGTATGCGCATAGTCGGTAAATACCGCCGCCCCGCGATGCGTCACGATTTTTTCCATGCGTCCGGCAACACCCTGCAACTGTGGCAAGAGCGGCACCAGCTCCGACTCGGGAACACCAGATGCCTGATAGAGACCGATTGCCACCAGCATATTGGAAAGCTGGAAGGTGCCATATAATGGAAGCGACACCGTATATTCGACACCACGGATTTTGAGCCGTGCATCCAACCCCTCCGCATGCGGCGTGACGTCAAGGATGCGATAGTCTGCCTCTGCATGTGCACCAAAAGAGGTCACTCGAATGCTGCGCGCTTTGCAGCGTGCTGCAAGCACTTCAAACCGGGCATCATCGCGATTTAAAACGGCCTGCGCCCCCTCTGGCAGCACCGCATCAAACAGGCGTGCTTTTGCTGCAAAATAGGCGTCAATCGTCTCGTGATAGTCAAGGTGGTCACGCCCCAGATTCGTAAACGCACCCGCGGTAAAATTTACACCATCAAGACGCTTCTGATCGAGCCCATGGCTGGAGGCTTCAATGGCTGTAACTGTAATTCCCGCTTCACTTAGCTGCTGCAGCATATGGTGCAATAAAATTGGCTCTGGGGACGTGTTGATGGCAGGAAATTTTGCATCCAGCACCGCAGAGGACGAACGTAGCCCCAACGTGCCAATCGATGCTGACTTCTGGCCGTGTAAACTGGCGAGCTGGCGGACAAAATCAGCCGTAGAGGTTTTTCCATCCGTGCCTGTGACTGCAAAATTATAGGCGGGTTGCGCCGAGTAAAAAGCAGCCGCCAGAGCACTGGTTGCCGCACGCATATCTGCCGTACGAACCATCGGCACGGTGACCACAACATCGGTGCGAGCATTAGTAGACATTAGAATTGCTGCGGCGCCACTGCGCAATGCATCCGGAATGTAATGGGTGCCATCCGCACGAATGCCGGGCATTGCAACAAAAAGCGTCCCAGGTGTTACGTCGCGCGAATCACTAGTCAAGCGAGTTACCTGCACCTCGGCATCACCCATTATCTCTGCATCCAGACCGGCGCGCTGTATCAAATCAGAAAGAGATCGCATGCACGCCCCCTTTCCGCTCAATATTAACCTGACGTGCCACGGTGCTATTCGCACCGCCACCGATTGTGCCAGCCCACATGGCCTCAACCTTTGCATCTGCTGAGGCAGGCTGCGGTGCCATTGCCAGTAATGGTGCCATGCGCTGCACAACACGATTCACTACAGGGCCTGCGATCCAGCCGCCGGTAGCGTATCCATGGGTAGAGGCATTGCCTTTAGGAGCATCGACCAGCACCAGAATAGCGTAGCGTGGGTGCGACGCCGGAAACACGCCAACAAAAGATGTAACCTTGGTGTTTTTTAGGTAGCTTCCATTAACATTTTTCTCTGCCGTTCCGGTTTTTCCACCGATCTCATAGCCTGGGACATTTGCTGAGCGTCCCGTGCCGTGAAGCACCACTAACCGAAGCAATTCACGCATGTGCTCGACATTATCTGCCGAAAGAATGGGTGCGCCCTGCGGCTTGTTATCATTCCCCCCTTTTATCAGGGTTACGGGAAGCAAATGTCCGCTAACAACAGATGCAATTGCCCGCACCAGATGCAGTGGCGATACTGAAATTCCATGGCCATAAGAAACCGTCATGGTGGTTAATGGCGGCCATGAACGTGGCACCAACGGGTGCGCCAACTCAGGCACCTCGAAGGACACCGGCTCAAACAAGCCTAGTGACTTAAGGAATGCTTTTTGACGATCCGCTCCTAAATCCAACGCCATTTTGGCCATGCCAATGTTCGAGGAATAGGCAAAAATCTCTGGCACTGCCAACCAACGTCCCTCGGAGTGCGCATCACTAATGCTAAAGCTGCCGACACGGATAGGGGCGCTCGCATCATAGCCTCCGGCCATGGTTACAGTCTTATCCTGCAACGCAGCAGCCAGCGTAAAAGTTTTAAAGGTTGATCCCATTTCATACGTACCCAGCGTCGCGCGATTAAATCGTGCATCATCGCTGGCATGCCCTGGCTGGTGGGGATCAAAATCAGGCAGACTAGTCAGCGCAATAACTTCACCATCTGGAATTGACATAATGATGCCCGCCGCACCCGCCGCGTGAAATTCCTCTGTCGTGCGCGCCAACTCCTGATGCAGCATCGACTGCACCCGCAAGTCGAGCGAAAGCTCTAGCGGTGCCGCCTTCTGTCCATTCTCCAGCTCCTCATCGAAATTCTTCTCAGCACCCGCCAACCCTTGATTATCGACGCCCACATAACCAAGCGCATGCGCAAACAAAGCACCGTATGGGTAAACACGACGCATGTCGGATTCAAAGAACAGACCTGGAACACCAAGGTTGTTTACCGCCTGCTGCTGCGCCGGCGTAAGATGTCGATGCAAGTAGAGAAACGTGGAGCGCTTACGCATCAACTTTTCGCGGAATGAAGCGACAGACTCCTCCGGGAAAATCGCATGCAGCCCGGCAGCGACTTCATCCTCATGCCGGATGATGGTAGGATTTGCTACGAGCGATGCCGTCTTGATGGAGGTCGCGATTACCATACCATTGCGATCCACCACTTCGCGCCGGACGAACTCCTCATCCTGCGCAACCTTTGAAACATCGACATCATCTTCGCGCGACAGCAAGAGCTGAGGATTGGTCACCAGCTTCTTGAACGGGTAATCACCACTACCCACCGTGCTAACTTCAAACAGCCGCACGCCGAGCATAAAAAAACTCAAGGTAAAAAATCCGGCAACAAGGATCACTCGAATCCGCGACTCACCCGCAGCGCGCGCGTGGGTGCTCTCCACCCGGACAACCCGGCTGGCAGGGCGTTGCGACGCAGGACGTTGCGTGATACGCACCTAGCGCTCCTCCACCATATGCGTGGCGGGAAAGAAATATTGGTTAGCCTCAGGCGCATGCGCATCCACCGAGGCAGCCGCAGGCAATACCGCGACATCTTCAATCTTACGCGCATCCAGCGGCACCAGCTCCAGATGCTCCGAAGCAAGGCGCTGCAAGCGCTCGGGACGATTAAGGTAGGCCCACTCAGCCTTCAGCAGGTGCAGGGATTCTTTCTCATGCGCGAGGTCGCTCTTCATCGCTACGACGTCGCGCTGGATGTTCTGCACGCTGTATTTGACGAGATAAAGCCCCATCGACAGGGCCGCAAAACAGGCCATGTAAATGAGGGCGGTGATGCGTAAGCTCATCGCGGCCTCCTATGCAAGTTCGGTACTTTTACTCGCAGTGCGGGTTGCACAGCGCAGCTTGGCCGAGCGCGCTCTAGGATTACGTCTCACCTCTTCTTCAGTGGGGGCGATGGCGTTTTTGGGAGTTAGGACAAACGTATTTTGGGACGCAGCACGATCCGCCACCAACGCGGCCGGAGAGTGGCGCGAGATGGGGCCCAGCGGATTGCTACGGCGCTGCATGAATTGTTTGATGATGCGGTCTTCCAGCGAGTGGAAGCTGACAACGACAAGACGACCGCCGGGCTTGAGCAGATGCTCCGCCGCGCGCAGGGCCGCTTCGAGCTCGGCAAGCTCCTGATTCACTTCGATGCGCAACGCCTGGAAGCTGCGGGTGGCGGGATGGATTTTCATCCGCGCTGCGCCGCGCACGGTGTTGCTGATAATGTCGGCCAGCTGACGTGTGGTGGTAATCGGCTGCTCCGCACGCGCCGCAACCAGCGCACGCGCGATGCGGCGGGAGTCTTTTTCCTCGCCATATTCGTAGAGAATACGGGCGAGGTCGAACTCGCTGTAGCTGTTGACGATGTCTGCCGCCGTTGCACCATCCGCGCCCATGCGCATGTCGAGCGGCGCCTCGCGCTGGAAGCTGAAGCCGCGCACGTCCTCGTCGAACTGCATCGAGGACACACCAATATCAAGGACGATGGCATCCACGGAGTGGACCCCCACGTCGGCCAGCACGGTCACCATCGAGGAGAAGCGCGCAGGCAGGAATAAAAAATGCCCGGGAAACTCCCGGGCAAGCGCATCGGCAAGTAACTTGACATGCGGATCGCGGTCGAACGCGACAACCTTGCAGGTTGCGGCATCCAAAAGTGCGCGCGAATAACCGCCCGCACCAAAGGTGCCATCCACGATAACTTCACCATCGCGCGGGGCGACAGCCTTTACCATTTCGTCCCGCAGGACAGGGATATGGAGGGCGCGATTGCTCATGCTGCACCTCCGTCGGATTTGAGGCTGAGGCGACGGCTGAGGGCCAGCTCGCGCGCGGCGGCCTGCTGCTTCTCGAACAGCACCGGCGACCACAGCTCGAACGTCGCACCCTTACCAACGAAGATGCCGGTCGAGGTGATTTCGGCTTTCGCCAACAGCTGCTCGGGAATCACTAC
>JAUIBB010000080.1 GCA_030427685.1 Alphaproteobacteria bacterium | reverse complement strand
CCTAGCTTATAAAACCCAGTGCTTCCACAGCCGGCAGCCTGAACAATTCCCGTAAATGCGACCTCCGTGCCTGTCGCAACATTAAGTATGTTGTAGCCACTGGAGAACAAAGTAAAGCCACGGTTCGTGCTAGTGCTCGTTGGCCCGACATAACTCAGCGTCGTCGCGGATGCACCAAAGACAAAGTTGGAAGAATCGACCGAGGACGCCCCGATGCTACTAGCGCTACCCGCATCGGCCACACTGGCGATTTCCAGCATCCCTGCATTAAGGTTTGTTACCCCTGTATACGTGCTCATCCCAGACAGGCGTAACGTTCCCGTCCCCGTCTTGGTGATGCCATATCCAGTGCCTTGAATTGCAGCGGAAATTTCAAGATCCGTCTCGTAGCCTGTCGTGGTTGACGAGTTGCCAACCTCAATCGTGCGGTTTGCACCGCCAAGATCAATAATACCGCTGATGGTACTTTTGTACGCCGAACCCGGAGTAGCCAGGAACGTGATATTACCACCCAGAGTCAAAACGCCCGTACCAGTAGCCACATTGTTCGTGCCGAGTTGGGTGCCGCCAAGATTCAATGCTTTGATGGTCTGGTTGAATCCATCCAAATCAAGGAGCGCGGTCATATTGGTTTGCGCATTCAACGTAACGGTGGTGTTACCATTACCTATCGCATTATTGCCGCCCAACGCGACCGTACCGTTGTAAATACCTACTGTATTGGCCGAGTTAAAGCTTGTGGCACTATTCAGGCTAAGCGTACCCAGATCAAATTTGTAGAGCCCCCGTGCGACGCCACCATCATCCAGCCCACCCAGCCCAAGGCGCGCCTTATCACCAATCGTAACATAGGTCACGGCAGCTCCCACCGTCGTGCTGGTGAAGTTTACTGCACCAACCCCGCCGATATTGCTCCCTGCATAAGCAATAATAGAGCCATAGTTTTGCGACAAAGTAACCGTACCGTCAAAGGTATGGTTGACGTTGGTACAAGCGGTCAGGCAGTCGATTGAAAATAGTAAGCCGGTACCCAGAACATTGTTATGGAACGTAAGGTCGGTATCACTCAAAATTTCCAGATGATTCTGGTCGGCCGCGGTACTACCACTTCTGTTAAAGGTGAACGTACCTGTACCCAATGCATCGTCGCTCCCCAGCGCAATCTGGCCACTATTGGTATACGAATAGAATGTCGTGCCGCCGGAATAGGTATTTCCCGTACCGTTTAGATAAAGGCGCCCTGTACCATATTTATTGATACTCCCCGTCCCGCTAATAGCAGCAGAGATGGTCAGGTCACTGTAAGCGGCAGCATCGTTTACAACAAAATTATGCACCCCAGAAGTCAGGGCCATTTTTCCGCTAATGAATGTGCCGGTTGCACTTGTGGTATTGTTAAGAGTTAGCGTGGAAGCAAGTGTAAACGTACCTGTCCCCGTTGTGATGTGGAATGAAGACCCAGCATCTTCAGTAACAAGGCCACCAATGGTTGTCGCTCCGAACGACTGTGAGTAGTTGTTTAAATCAAGTGTCAACGTCTTGCCGCCGACCTTGTCCTGCATCGCCAGTATCGGCGAGAGATTGCCCATTGCATTGTCGGCACCAAAACGCACCGTACCACCATAAATATTCAGCCGGTGCGATACATTGGTCCAGGAAGAGTCCGCCGTCTCATTGAACAGCAACGTACCATCGCTCCATTTCTCAAACGTATTCGCAGCGTTATAGGTTTGATGCAGACTTCCAAGGCCAACCGTAACATCCGGGGCCACAAGAAAGCCACTGGTGAATCCACCATTTTTAATAAATTCATACGAACTAAAGTTCAGCTGCGAAGCGCCGCTGGTAACATTCGCCGTTTGAGAGACATCCAGATATTGGTAGACTGCAGCACCCGACCCCATACGTAACGCGCCCAGATCATAACTGACCCCGGCTCCCGGCGCCAACAGATCAAGCACAACGTAGGCCGTCTGGTTTGTTACCGATAGTGAGAGCGTATTGCCCAACACCAATCCCCCAGTATCAGCAATCAGCTTCAATGTGGGGGTCGATGAGGCACTGTTAGCAAGCGACAGAACCCCCGTGCCCGTAGCATTATTAGCCGTTACCGCAAGCGTTGCACCGGCACCAACAAGAATGTCGCCCGTGTAACCAGCGCTACTGCTATTCCCAAAAGAGATTACCCCTGCACCACTTGCCGTAAAGCCACCGCTTCCACCAAGCCCCGCATTAACATAAGCGGTGCCTGTCGCATTACTTGAAATATAACTGGTTCCAGTCAACACACCCGTCGTACCCTCCAGGGCCGACCCATCAACCGTCCAACGCACCTGACCAACACTATCCGTATAGCTACCGATATTGTAGGTACCACCCGAAAGCAGCAGCCGCCCCGTTGCCAGCACGTTATTATTTCCTGCAAACAAGGTGCCTTCAGAGACCGTTGTGTCACCGGTATAAAGATTCTGCCCCGAGAGTGTCACAGACCCGGCAGTCGTTTTGGTAAGGCCGATATGCGCAGCAGTTCCGTTCAGGATTGCACTAATAGAACCCGAACGAACATCGAAGTTTGTACTGGATTTCAAAATACCTGTAGTGCCGGTAATGCTACCACCCGCAAGGATCACCGTCGCAATCGTATCATCATAAGCGCCAAGCGCATACGTACCGCCAGCAGTCGTAAGGTTGCCACCCAGCGCATTATCAAGCCCTGCCGCCAGCGTCCCCGAACTAACCGTCGTCGTACCACTGTAGTTAACAGCGTTTAATGTGATCGTACCCGCACCCGTTTTCACAAACTCAGACGTACCAACAGCAACAATACCGTTAATGGTCGAGCTGGTGCCATCCACATCCATCGTAATGACACCACCAGATGCAGAGAGCTTACCAAGCGTCACATCACCACCTGCCGACGTCGTAAAGTTCAACGAACCGCCAGATGCCGTCGTGATGCTATCTGCCGAATCCAGCATCGTGATGCCGCCAGCCCCCGCGATGAACGAAACCGACTCACCCGCGCCAATGCCGCTGAAGTTAAGCACGTTGTCGCTCAGGTCATTGATCGTGATGCTATTGGTCGCCATAATAATGACGTCCGTGGAAAGCGCTTCCAGCGTTGTTTCGCAAAGCGTGTTGCTACCATCACAGCCCGCACCACCATCCAGAATCGTAATATCCGTCGGATCAAGCAGCAATGTCCCGGATTTGCCGTTTGGCGCCAGCGTATCTACCATGCCCATAAAGCGCAAGTACTGCTTACCCGAAACCTCGACAAAACCACCATTGCCCGACAGCGCACCACCGCGCGCGCTGATGTTACCAAAGAAGTCCGTTGCGCTGTCAGACCAGAGGATAACCTTACCGCCGTTACCGCTGCTCAGCGCATCCGTAGTAATGCGCACGTCCGCACCAACGGAAGTGTTCGTTGCGTTGTAGATGCTCGCATTGGCACCCTGATAATCACCGCCCAGCAGCACCTCGCCACCGCCAACGTCACCCGATGCATCGACAAGCGTATTGCCATCCAGCGCAACCGAGTCACCGGTCACCTGTATTTTTCCACCTTTTTGACCACTGGCCCTACCCGAAGCGTCCAGCGTTCCACGAACACTCACACCACCGTTACTCGCTTCCAGACGAATCACACCATTACGGTTGGAAATAGAATGTGCCTGAATCAAGCCATCGTTGTTCACGACACTCGACATTACCTTGTTGACCGCTTTTGCCGTCAGGATCACCTGACCGCCATCCGCATAAATCGCCTGCTTGTTCTCTACCAGCGCGTCTACCGTCGCCTTATCGACCACGACCCCCGCCAACGAATCACCATTGAAGTTGAGGCTAACCTTATCACCCGCCGCCAGCGCTACCGTCCCCATGTTCGCACGGATCAGCCCCTCGTTGCTGACATGCTTACCCAGCAAGGCAACATAGCCACCATCCGCACTGGTGATTGTCCCCTGGTTGATCACCGAGCCCGATGACCCGTCACCGCTGAACACATAATTACCGGCCGCAAAATCACTATCCGAGATGCCCAGCGTACTAGCGACAAGACCGCCCGTATTAATGCTGGCACCGCGCGTAAACAGAACACCGTTCGAGTTCAGGACGAACACCTTGCCGTTCGCGTTCAACGCGCCTGAAATTACCGACTGCTCAGAGCCGACCACACGGTTCAACGCAATCGAGGAAGCAGAAGGCTGAACAAAGTTCACCGTCGCATCGCTACCAATCGAGAAACCATTCCAGTTGATCGCCGTATTGGCGGTGCCCTGATTGATCGTCATTGTGGTTCCAGAGGTGCTGATCGTCGCCGCCCCCACAACCACCTGACCACCGTCCGGCAACGTATCCGAGGCCGTTGATGCCACCGCAACCATCCCTGGCTGCCCCATGACACCAAAGAAAGCCAATGCGTACAGCGCCAAAGGCGACACACTTTGCAGGTAGCTACGCTTCGAGACCGGCACAGGCCGCGCAACAGAAGGCCCGGCCATCGGAGCTACCAAAGCCCCAGCCTTTGCCTTCTTGCGCGTCTTCTGATGTTTTCTCGACAGACCCATAACCCCACGTAGCTTGTATTCTTTTTAATATTTTGGATAGCGCACACTTCACGCTTCATGAAGTGATCCTATCAGAATAGTATTAATATCAGGTTAACATCTGAAAGGTTAGCGCATTTTCCACTAAGTGGCTGATATTGTCTAATTTTGCCACTTTTGCCGTTGCTTTTGGGTTACAGCCCCAAATCACCCCCGCCTTTACAAAATCGCTTCGCATTGCAGCATTTCCCGGATGCATATAAATAATTATTTATTTAATTCGCGCTCCAGCTGCCAACAGAGTCCACCAACTCAGCCAAACCATTAAGCACCCGCTTTCGCGCCATTCACCCCACCAGAGGCCCACCACAGAACAGGGCCACTTCGCTCCCCAATGAAAATAGAGCGAATAATTACTGAATGACCATATAGTTTTATTTATTACAATCAGTTATTATTATTACTTAATCTAAAAAATGATATATTTATTGAAATAAATATCTTTTATGATATTATATGACTCATAAAACAGGTATTTTATGAGCACATTTTTCTATCAATCCATTGTTGAATCACTGGATGAGCGCCGGAAAAGTCTTGGGCTTAGCCACCGGCAAATCGCACGGATGGCAGGCATCTCTCACCCAACTTCGCAACGGCTATTTTCAAGAAAAAATGCATCTATCTCGTTTGAGACCGTCGCCAAAGTGGCACATCTTCTTGGCATGGAGCTGCAATGCACACCCGTTATCCCTGAAAGCGAGCTATTGTTTCAAGCAGCACGAAGCCGTGCCCATATCTTGGCCAAAGCCACAATGGAAGCAATGGGGGACCCCCCAGAAAGCGACACCAATAACAATCTGAAAAAAATAGAAGAAACAATATTTATGGAGCTTTTGCGTGGCTCCCGCGCGCGCATCTGGGCGACCCCATGACTGCCCCCCACCTCTTCCCTCTCCAGCCCAAGATTGTTACCGCCTCAACGGCACCGCCCTTGACTGCCACTGCGCCATCGGCGGCTTCGCAAGCAGAGGCTGAGAATATTGCGATTGCCGTCACTAAGTATCTGGGAAAACGCCCAACTCGTCGCAGTGCTCCCTTCTCATGCGCATGGGCCTTAAGGCTCCATCAAGAGATGTTTGGCCTCGTCTGGGACTGGGCAGGCGTTCCATGCTGGCAGCTCCCTCCTGAGCAGGGCAGTTCTTTCTCGCCCCTTCAGGCTGTGTTGCAGAAACGCGCCGTTGAAAAACTTTTTGTGGATATATCCACCCGCGCTCCAGATGAAAAAAAGCTGAAAGAAGAAGCCTCAGACCTTTACTGCCGCGCCTTAGCGCTACGCCCGTTCATTGATGGCAATAAACGCTGGGCGCGCCTTCTGGAAGCCATTTTCATCAAGCAGCATGCAGGCTAATCCCCCTCAAAATCCTTGCGCCCCTCTCCCGCGCCTCGGCTCCTTATTAAAAATTGGACGTATTTTTCTTCCTCAATTTGGGAAATATTCAGCACTCACATCAACTTGACGCACCTCTTCGCACCCCGTATGTCTTATCGTTATGATTCATTCTTGCGCCCATAAAAAATCGCTGAAATACAGCTCGTCAGCTATTGCCTTTTGGGTCGCCTTTACGCACGGCTCTGCCTTGGCAGCCACCCCCAATATTTCGGATGCGTTACGTCAGGTTCCGCCTCCATTACGGCAGGAAAAGCGCATGAGTCCGCTCCCTCCTGTCGAGAATGCTGCACCGCCTTTAGTGGCGGCTCCCGTCAAAGCGACCGGCCCTAAAATTAAGGTCGCCAGCTTCCGCATTACAGGAAACAACTCTATTCCCACGGATGAATTACAGCCATTGGTGGCCCCGAGTGAAGGAAAGGCGCTGACCCTTTCTGAATTAGAACAAACCGCCGCGCGCATCACGCTCTACTACCGCAGCCGTGGGTACTTTATGGCGCGTGCTTATTTGCCAGAGCAGGAGATTCGCCACGATATTGTGACCATCGCCGTACTGGAAGGCGAGTATGGCAAGCTGTCGTTAGATAACAAATCCCTGGTGGACGATGATGTCATCGCGGATATTCTGGCGCGTATCAAAGCGGGCGATGTCATCACCGCAGAGAGCCTTGAGCAGACGCTAGGACTGATTAATGAGCTCCCCGGCGCCGTTGTGAGCGCCACCGACGCCCTCAAGGGACAAAAGGTCGGTAGCTCGGACTTTATCGTGAACACCGCACCGACCCCTCGGGTCGTTGGCTCGATCAGCGCCAATAACTATGGATCTATCTACACTGGAGAGAATATCTTACTGGCGAATGCGGATATCAATTCGCCCTTCGGCCTTGGCGATCGCATTTCGACACAAGGGATGATAACCACCAATACCAACCTGCAAAACTATCGGCTAGCCTACTCACTTCCGCTGACAACCGGTGGGCTGCGTGGGGAAGTATCGTTTTCAAAAACAAATTACCAGCTCGCCGGCCCCTTCACCTCGCTGGATGCGCTGGGTGAGTCCCACTCTCTGGAACTGATGCTCAGCTATCCGTTTGCACGCGCTCGAGGAAAAACTCTGGATGGCTCCTTTACCCTTGGGCATCGCTACCTGCAGGATGAGATTCGCTCCACTTCGACCAAAACACCGAAGCAGGCTAATTTTGCGACCGCAGCGCTTACCTCTTCGGCAGATGATAACTGGCTTGGTTTTCTGGGACGAACAACCCTTACCGGCTCAATGACTCTGGGAAATCTAGAAATTAATGAGGATGTCGCCAGCGCACAAGATGCGCTAGGGGCCAAGACGCAAGGTGATTACGGCAAAGTAAATTTTGCCTTCAACCGTGTCACTTACCTTGACCAGAGCTGGCGCCTGATGACCTCCCTGCGCATGCAGCACACTCTCTTTAATAAAAACCTCGATGGCAGCGAAGATATGGCGCTCTCTGGTATTTCTGGAGTAAAGGCCTATCCCCCAGGTGAGTTCTCTGCTGAAAATGCCTACCTCTTTAATGCCGAGGCACAATACGTCCTGCCTGTAGAGAATCCCTTTAGCGCCCGGCTTGGATTTTTCTACGATAAGGGCTATGCCAGCATGCAAAACCCCATCGGCACAGACACATCGCGCGCACTTTCTGATATCGGGATTGCGCTTTACGGCAATTATGAGAACTACTTCATGACGTTGCATGTAGCGAAACGTACGGACGCCGCAGCCACCAGTGAACCTGCACACCGCATCCGCACCTTCCTACAAGTCGGCCGCACTTTTTAGTCGCCCATGCTGATTGACCTCCATTATCCATCTGACATTCCAAGACGCCCTGCACCTACCGTCTTTCTAGATCGTGATGGGACACTTAATGTTGAAAAAAACTATCTCTACCAGATTAATGCATGGGAATGGATAACAGGTGCGCAGCAGGCGATTTATGATCTCAAAAAAGCCGGCTACAATATTGCCGTTGTCAGCAACCAGTCCGGCATTGCGCGTGGTTTTTATACAAAAGAAGATGTCCAACTGTTACATAACCATGTAAATACCGAGTTGCACAAAATAGGGGCCCCCATAGATGCCTTCTTTTGTTGCCCCCACCACCCTGAACATGGAGATCGAGTAAACTGTAGCTGTAGAAAGCCCAAGCCAGGAATGCTGCAAGAAGCAGCCAAACTGCTGAATAGCCCACTTAAAAGCTGCTGGATGATTGGTGATAAGACCGTCGACCTGGATGCCGCCCATGCCGCACAAGCCCAGGGAATTCTAGTGCGAACCGGGCATGGTGCAGAGCATCAGCACATGCTCCGTAGAGAGGATACAGTCCTAGACTCTATCGTCGAGGCAGCGCGCTTTATTTTAAGTAAAAAATAGATGTCTAAAGGTAATAGACGTAATCCCTACGCCCCAGCTTATAAAGCGTCCAGCCAATCACGATTCCCAAACACATTACCCCCACTGATTTTCCGACAATCAGTAATCCCGGTAT
>JAUIBB010000079.1 GCA_030427685.1 Alphaproteobacteria bacterium | reverse complement strand
TCGAACAGCTAAGCGATGCGACTCCCGCTGTAGCGCCTGTTGCTATGCCGATATCGGCTGCACCTCCTGCAACACCAAGTCGGAGCAAATCAGCCAAGTCCACAAAGAAAACGACAGCATCCAAAAAGAAAGCACCGACTATCGACATGCCGAAAGCGGCAGCAGGAAAGTCAGTGGCTGCGCGTAAGAAAGCGCCCTCTTCCAAACCATCCGTAGCGAAATCTGGTGTGGCTTCCGAACAGCGAATTCACATTCGTCGCGCGGCATTTGAGCAGTTGCTGCAACTCGTTGCACAGTTGGTGCAAAGCCGTAACCAGCTTATGCATACAGCGCAGCAGGCAGAGGATCCGGCATTGCTGGCACCGTTGCAGCAGGTATCCGAGCTTATCACGGCCTTAAAAAATGGGATGCTAAGCAAGCAGGTTAGCACAAATCCAGCGAGCTTGCCGGAGGCACCTAAAATTATCCCCTCCTTACTATTGGTGGTGGGGGATCAGCGCTTTGCCATTGCCAAGGAGCAGGTGAGTAGCCTGATGCATATTGGCGGTGATTCGGGGTATCGCGTTGAAGAGGAGGCGGGTGTTCCCATCCTGCGCCTGCGTGATCGGGTGCTGCCGCTGATTGCGCTGTCTGATTTGCTGGCGATCACCCCGCATGGAAAGCCTGGTCAGGGATACGTAGTCCTGCTGCGCGATAAGGATAAAGAAATTGGTGTAATCGTAGACCGTGTCGACGAGGGTGAAGAGCTTGTCGTGCAGCCTCTCAGCCGAGCATTGGGCAATATGGCGATGTATGCTGGCAGCAGCATTCTGGGGAATGGCCGCGTGGTATTGGTGCTGAATGGGCATGCGGTGCTGCAATCGATAGGCCGGAAGGCACTTGCTTCACCGGCTGCACAGTTGCCTGCTGTGGCGCAGCATCCACCAAGCTTCCTGATCTTCCGTGCAGGGATGGGGCTGAAGGCGGTGCCGCTGGAGCGGGTGGTTCGGCTTGAGACCGTGGATGCACAGATGATTACACTGGCAGCACACGGAGGCTCGATGCCTTATCGTGAGGGGACGTTGATGCTACGTGGTGCGCCGGGTGTACGGGTGCCGACACAGGGGCAGCTGAATGTCATCGTCTTGCAGCAAGGCGAGACAATGCTGGGGCTGCTTGCCGATACGATTGTTGATATTCTGATGACGCCTTTGGAAATTGGTCTGGCAGCGCAGGAAGAGGGCTATCTCGGTAGCGCGATGATTGCCGACAACCCGACGGATATTATTGATGTGACCGCCTTGTTCGCGCAGGAGGTAGAGTAATGGTTGCAACGCATGCTGTGGCGGCAAAGCAGGAGGAGGGGCGTTACGTTACCTTCCAGTTAGAAGGGGAGCGTATTGCCATTGCCCTGCCATTGGTACGTGATGTGCAGCGCGCACAGCCCATCACTCCGGTGCCGCGTGCTCCGGCGGTTATTGCAGGATTGGTTAATATTCGTGGCCGCGCAATGCCTGCGCTGGACATACGCGCCCATTTCTCTTTGTCGCCATATGCCGATGTCGATGCAGTCAAACTGGTCGTTGTCGAATATGATGGCGAGCGCTTCGCCCTGATGGTGGACGCGCTGGATGAGGTGGCGACACTTGCGCCGGATGCAATCGCAGCCGCGACTCAGAAGGATACCCGCTGGTATGCCGCCGCAAGCGGCCTTGCGACGCAGGATAATGCGCCGATCGTTGTGCTCGATCTCGCACAATTTCTCTCTGCGCTACTACTCTCTTCCCAATAAAAAACCCCTCTCCGGGGGGAGAGGGGTTTGGTAAATCAGGCTCTCGGTAAGCTAGACTTCTTCGGCTTGCTTACGCTTGGCTTCTTTCGGAGCCGCAGCCTCTTGACCGGGTTCTGGATCCTTCAGCACGTAGCCGCGACCCCAGACGGTCTCGATATAGTTCTCGCCACCGGATGCATCCTGCAGCTTTTTGCGCAGTTTGCAGACGAAGACGTCGATAATTTTCAACTCTGGCTCATCCACACCGCTATAGAGGTGGTTGAGGAACATCTCTTTGGTCAGGGTCGAACCCTTACGTAGGGAGAGCAGCTCAATGATGCCATATTCTTTCGAGGTCAGGTGCAGTGGTTTATTGTCCACTTCTACCGAGCGTGCATCAAGGTTCACCGTCAGCTTGCCGGTACGAATTACTGACTCAGAGTGGCCTTTGCTGCGGCGGACAATCGCCTGAATGCGGGCAATCAGCTCACCTTTGTTAAAGGGCTTGGTAAGGTAGTCATCGGCACCATAGCCGAGGCCCTTGATTTTCTGGTCAGGGCCGGAAAGGCCGGAGAGGATCAGAATAGGGGTGTTGATTTTTGCAGCGCGGAAGCGGCGCAGCACCTCATAGCCGTCAATATCCGGCAGCATCAAGTCGAGGATAATAATATCGTAATCGTAGAGTTTACCGATCTCAAGGCCCTGCTCGCCCAGCTCGGTTGTGTCGCACACAATGCCTTCAGAGGCGAGGGAAAGCTCAATTGCTTTCGCGGTGGATGGATCATCTTCGACAAGCAATACGCGCATGGAGCCTCCGGTGGGGATTAACGTGGTTTATAGTTATTGCTCTCAATCCATTAACGCGATGCCAAGTAACCCTTAGAATTCCAAAGGCATTCGTTAATGCGTTAAGTGTTAATATACTATTAACGATTACAACATTCAACGACAATTTTAACTATTAAGGGTTTTTTAAGTAATATTCAATCTAGGTGAGTACGCCACGCTCGCTTGAAAACTGTATTTTAAAGCCGCGATCATAGGAGTCTTGGGCAAGCTCGATGAGCCCATTTAATCCTTCTACGGTGAGTGGTGCTGTATCCCCTACGGCATCGACATCGCCCTGAACGCGTGTTGCCAGCATTTCGCGTACGGTGGTTAATGCCGTGCGGAATTCAGCGAGGGCAGTATCCTTCGCATATTTTTTCTGCTTTGCGACAGCATTGTATAGTCCTTCATACGAGCCAATCTTAAGTGCGGTAGCGGCGAGGAGGTCAAGGTAGGGTTGTTCCTCCTGCACAGGTTCGCTGCGTGGAGGTAGCCCCATAAATTGGGCATAGGCATGAGGTTTCATGGCAAACTGATGGGGTTGATTTCGCTGGTCAAGCAGGTCGATATGATAGGTTCCTGCATCCGAGAACTTCCACTGTTGGGGGCGCGGCATAAAGACTTTCCCAAAGGCGGGATTCTCAAGCCGCCATTTGATGCTGTCTGTGTTGGGCAAGCGCGAGAGCAGCCGCTCGGTAGCGGTTTCCAGTGCCTCGACTTCAGGTGGGCACGGAATTGGGCGGGTATCTTCTGTATTCATCGTTATGTTCCTCCATTACGTTTGATAAGAATAACATGTTTCTAAAATACAAAATGTGACAGATTGATGAATATAACTCCCAACCCGTGCGCCTTACCACTCGCTACTTTCCTGAAATTCTGTTATCTTTCATCAGTATGACCCAATCCCGCACCCATTTGCTGCAAGAACTGGATCGCGTGCCATCGGCGACGCTGACGGGGCGCGTGGTGGCGGTAAAGGGGCTGCTCATCGAATGTTCGGGGATCGAGGAAGTGCTCTCCGTTGGTGCGCGGGTGTCGGTACAAGGGACATTCGATGCACAGCATGAAGTGCTGTGCGAGGTCGTTGGTTTCCGCGAAAAAGTCGCGCTGCTGATGCCGTTTCATTCCGTCGAAGGCATCGGCCTTGGCGCAAAAGTCACCCTCGTCAGCAATGCCTCCACCATCGAGCCCAGTGCTGCATGGCTGGGCCGCATCGTTGATGCCATGGGCAACCCGATTGATGGCAAAGGCCCCTTGATGCGTGGCGGCATACCGTACGCATTGCGCACCAATCCTCCGGCGGCAACCAGCCGCCAGCGCGTCGCCGGAAAACTTGACCTCGGCGTGCGTGCACTCAACACCTTCCTCACCTGTTGCCGTGGGCAGCGCCTTGGTATCTTCGCGGGCTCGGGCGTAGGAAAGTCGATCCTGATGTCGATGCTGGCGCGTTATAGTCAGGCGGATGTCAACGTCATTGGCCTGATCGGTGAGCGTGGTCGTGAGGTGCAGGAATTTATCGAAGATGATCTGGGCGAGGAGGGGCTAAAGCGCTCTGTGCTGGTGGTCGCCACCTCGGCGGATTCTGCGTTGATGCGCCGCCAAGCCGCCTATACCACCATGGCGATTGCCGAATATTTTCGTGATCAGAAACATCAGGTGCTGTGCATGATGGATTCCATCACGCGTTTTGCCATGGCCCAGCGCGAGATTGGGCTCTCTGCGGGTGAGCCGCCAACCACCAAAGGCTATACCCCCACCGTTTTTGCCGAGTTACCAAAACTGCTGGAGCGCGCAGGCCCGGGGCCAGTCGGTAGTGGCGCCATCACCGGTATGTTCACCGTGCTGGTGGAAGGCGACGATACCAACGAGCCGATTGCCGATGCCACGCGCGGGATCCTCGATGGGCACATCGTGCTCGACCGTGAGATTGCGCAACGCGGACGCTATCCGGCGATCAACATCCTGAAATCCGTATCGCGGATGCTACCGGATGCAAATAACGAGTTTGAGAATCAGTTGCTCACGACAGCCCGTCGGTTGATGGCGACCTATGAGAATATGGCCGAGCTGATTCGCCTTGGTGCCTACCGTCGCGGTACTGATCCCGAGGTGGATCGCGCGATGCATTACTACCCGCAACTTGAGACCTTCATCAGCCAGCGCGAGCATGAGTCCGCCACGTTGGAGGAAGGGTACACACAGCTTGCAAAAGTGTTGGGGATAGAGCAACAGGCCGCCGCGCCAAAAGCTGAGGACGGCGCATGAAGTCACTGAAAACATTGTTGCGTGTCAAGCAGCGGGAAATGGACGTGCTCAAGCGCCAGCAGCTGGTAATCGAGAACCAGCGGAAGGATGTCAGCAACCGTATCACCCGCCTGCAGGAGCAGTTGGAATATGAATTGAAATCCGCCGAGGCAATGCCGGAGATGTCACATTTTTTCGGCGACTTTTCGATCACTATCAAAAAACGGCAGGAGCAAATGCGGGTGCAAATGCGCAAGCTGGAGATCGAGCTGGATAAAATCGGCGCACAGATTCTTGAGCGCTTCAGCGAAATGAAGAAGTACGAGCTGGCCATCGCCAACGATAAAAAACGCCGCGACCAGATTGCCGCACAGCGCAGCCAGCAGTATATGGACGAAATCGCATTAAGAGGGTATATTCGCCGTGATGTTTCGTAATCTTGCAATCTTGGTTGTCGTACTCTCTCTCGCAGGCTGCATTGCGCAGAGCGACATTCAGGCCGACTATATGGCGCAGGAATCAGACTGCCGTAACCACGCAGAATCCTATCTCGACACCGCAGACGAAGACGCCGATATCTCTGACACCGCCTACCGGATCGGTGCATCCTTCAGCCGCTGTATGAACCAAAGCGGGTGGAAAGTATCCATTCCACGCCCTCCACAAAAAGCTGCGGCACCTGCTGCCGCAGCGCAGAACCAGAAGGGTGCCCCTGTGGCTGCAGCTCCCATCGTCGCATCACGCATGCAGGCGCCAGCCGCTGCTCCCTCTGCGAATACATCCTATTATCCACGTACCGCATCGCCTGCACCTTCAATGCGTCCCGGTATGCCAACATCAGGAATGTCGACCTACCAGCCGGCACGTCCACAGGGAGTAATCGAGCCGGATTACGGTAGCGGTGCGGGGCGTAACTACTAGCCCCTCTGGTTACGGATAGAGCAACCCATACTGCCAGCTGCCATCGGCGGCGCGAGTGTAGAGTTCCCGCTCATGCAGTCGTGCAGGATTGTTCTGCCAGAACTCCATGCGGCTGGGCGTCAGTCGCCAGCCCGACCAGTGTGGAGGGCGCGGCACCTCTTTCCCCTGAAACTCTGCTTCGATTTCGGCCACGCGCGCTTCCAACGCTTCACGGCTTGCCAGCGGCTCAGATTGTAGCGAGGCCCATGCACCAATTTGCCGGGCACGAGGGCGTGCAGCGAAATAGGCGTCGGCCTCGTCTTTCTCGGCGCGCAGGATGCTACCTTCAATGCGCACCTGCCGCTCCAGCGGTATCCAGTAGAAGCACAATGCGGCATGTGGGTTATCGCGCAGCTCATAGCTTTTGCGGCTTTTCAGGTTGGTGTAGAAGAGGAATCCTTGCTCGGTATATTCCTTGAGCAGGACAATGCGCGCCGCGGGGATGCCGTCAGCACTGGCGGTGGCGAGGGTCATCGCTGTTGCATCCGGGATCCCGTCGCAGGCGTGCGCGTCTGTCATCCAGCGATCGAAATGGGTAAGGGGGTCATGCATGGCCGTTGTATCCTCTGAGGTTCGCGGTTACAGTTAGCGCATGCGACCAGACATCGTCAACTTACGGCAGTTTTATTCTTCGCGGCTTGGCCGAAAGGTGAAGGCGCGCCTGCGACATATGGTGCGTTATCACTGGCCACGAGCGGAAGGGGTGATGTTGGGAGCAGGCTACGCCATCCCGATTGAAAGCCGCAACGCCCGTGAAGGAGGGCATGGCGACCTGACCCTGGCATTGATGCCGGTCGAGCAGGGCGGACTTTACTGGCCGGTGGATGCCGAAAACCGTGCCGTGCTGGGCGATGTAATGCGGCCACCAATCGCTCCGAACAGCGTTGCACGTATTTTAGTGATGCATCTGCTGGAATATAGTGCGCAGCCTGATGAATTGCTGCGTATCCTCTGGCAGCTTCTGGTGCCCGGGGGGCGGCTGTTACTGGTTGTACCAAATCGACGTGGCCTTTGGGCGCATTGGGGGAAGACGCCGTTCTCGACGGGTACGCCTTATACCTATCACACGGTAAGGAGCCTGTTGCTGGATGCAGACTTTACCATCCGCGAAATTGGCAGCGCATTGTATATTCCCCCTTCTTCGCATCCGCTATGGTTACGTATCTGGCCGTTGGTTGAATGGCTGGGAAGTGTCTTTCTTCCCCGCAGTGGCGGTGCGCTGGTGATTGAGGCCGAGAAGCAGATTTATGCTGCCATAGGCGAACGCGCGACGAAATCTGTTGCCACGAACTGGCGGCGCGCGGAAGTCGCGATGCAACGTAACAGCCAAGTGCTACCATTGGATTAGTACTTTACAAAGCATCCGTAAGATCGTGTTTTGCTGGTCTTGATGGGTGTACCATTCTCCAGCGCTTGTAATGCCTGCGTGACATAGTTGGTTGCGGTTGCGATATCTGCACTATCTGCCGTTGGCTTGCTGTCGATTGCCACCCTATCGGCCCGCGTTCCATCCTTTGCGATGACGAACATGCTTGGGGTTGTCTTGGCACCGTAAGCGTGCCCGATGCTGCCATCATGGTCGAGCAGGTAGTGTGTGGCGTGGCTGCCTGCGGCATGGAGTTTTTTATTCGCCGCGGCGGCATCCGCAAGATAGCCCTCTTTACCCTCAGCCGCAGAGTTGATTGCAATCCAGACAACATCATTGGCGGCGGCATTTTCCTGCATCTTTTGCATCGCGCCGACGGAATAAAATTTATTGATGAAGGGGCAATAGGGATTATGCCACTCCAGCACGACGACTTTCCCTTTCAGGTCGCCAAGCGAAACCTGCTTGCCAGTGATGGCATCCATAGCAGTGAAGTTAGGTGCTGGCTGGCCGATCACTGCGATTGCGAGCGCTGGCATTGCAAACAGGATCGTAGCGAGCAGGGTGGTGATCATGCGTAACATAAGTCCTCCCAATACGATGAATGGCCTTAAGCCTAACGCTGCCAGCTCTGAATGCCAGCAGGGAATCATTAAAGCTTAGTCATGTCCGCCAATGATCGCCGCGCGCACGAGCGCAGGAGTTAGTAATTGCGGCAACACCACTGGTGCGGCATGCGGTGGATAATAGACATAAAGCGGCACGCCATTGCGCCCAAAACTAGCGAGATAGGCCGTGATTTCCGGATCGGTAGACGTCCAGTCCGCTACCATGAGGGTGACATTTTGTGTGCGGAAGAATGCCTGCATGGACTCGGGCGATAGGGCAAGGCGTTCATTGACTTTGCAGCTTAGGCACCAGGCAGCCGTTGCATCCACCAGCACGGGCTTCCCGGCATCGCGTAATTGTTGCAGGGCGGCAGGGGAATAAGCGGTGTGTGTAGCTTCCATGCGCGTTGCTGTTTCTGTATTCAGCTGCACAAGCACCCAGCCTAGCCAGAGTGCCGTGAGTAGCATTGGTATGGCCAGAATATGTTTGACGCGCCGCATCCATTTCCCCGGTTTTGGGAGCGCACGCCGTGCGGCAGGCCACAGGCTGATAATCAGGAAGGGCGAGGCCATGCCAAGGCCCAGCGCAGCAAAGACCAGCAGTGCCTGTGCTGCAGGCATTCCCAGCGTTGCACCAATAGCCGTGGCCATGAAGGGCGCCGTGCAGGGAGTGGCAACCAGCACGGCAAGGATGCCGGTCAGGAAAGCGCCGGTCAGGCGGCTCTCATCTGTCGCGGCGGCACGTGCGCCAAACAGTACGGGCAATTCAAACAGGCCAAGGAGGTTGGCGGCGACCAGCAGCATGATGCCCATCAGGAGGGCGACGGTGCCGCTGTGTTGTAACTGGAACCCCCAGCCGATGGCTTCCCCCGATGCGCGCAATGCCAGCATGCCCCCTGC
>JAUIBB010000078.1 GCA_030427685.1 Alphaproteobacteria bacterium | reverse complement strand
CAAAAGCCCATTCTTTAGCATGAAAAACACCGCGGTGCATGACAGTTTGTTGACAATTGGATATCTCCGTGCGATGTAGCGCTGCAACCTGCTGATAGTGAGGATTGCATGATAAAACCAGCCGATTTCCCCTTAGCCTTAACCTTCGACGATGTGTTGCTGACACCAGCGGCCAGCGACATATTGCCGCGTGAGGTGGATACGCGCACGCGGTTGACCCGTGATATCGAGCTGGGCATTCCGTTGATGTCGGCGGCGATGGATACGGTGACGGAATCAGCGCTGGCGATTGCCATGGCGCAGCATGGCGGTATCGGCACCATTCATAAAAACATGGACATCGCAGCGCAGGCAGACGAAGTGCACCGCGTCAAAAAATTCGAGTCCGGCATGGTCATCAACCCGGTGACTATCCGCCCGGAGCAGACGCTGGCCGATGCCTATACGCTGATGGATCAGCACCATATTTCGGGGATCCCGGTGACGGAAGAGGATGGTACACTGGTCGGTATTCTTACCAACCGCGATGTTCGTTTCGCCTCCGATACAAAACAGCGCGTTGCTGAGCTGATGACCAACAAGCTGATTACCGTGACCGAAGAAGTAACCAAAGAAGACGCGAAACGCCTGCTGCATCAGCACCGGATCGAGAAGTTGATCGTGGTCGATAGCAAGTATCGCTGTATCGGGCTGATGACGGTGAAGGATATCGAGAAGGCCGAGAAGCACCCGCTATCCGCCAAGGATGAGCGTGGTCGCCTGCGTGTCGCCGCGGCGGTGGGGACAGGCAAGGAGGGCATCGCCCGTGCCGAAGCGCTGATCGCTGCCGAGGTCGATGTGGTGATTGTCGATACGGCACACGGTCATTCCCGTGGCGTGATCGAGACGGTGCGGGAGCTAAAAAAACTATACCCGCACACTGCGGTGATTGCCGGGAATATTGCCACTGCCGATGCCGCCGAGGCGCTGATTAAAGCAGGTGCCGATGCTGTAAAGGTTGGCATTGGCCCCGGCTCAATCTGTACCACGCGGGTGGTTGCAGGGGTTGGCGTGCCGCAGTTGACCGCGATCATGAATGTCCGTGCGATGACGGAGAAACATAACGTACCGTTGATCGCCGATGGCGGCATTAAATTCTCCGGCGATTTTGCGAAAGCAATCGCTGCCGGGGCAGAAGTGGCAATGCTGGGCTCGCTGTTCGCCGGGACAGAGGAATCGCCCGGCGAAGTCATCCTGTTCCAGGGGCGCAGCTACAAGACCTATCGTGGGATGGGCAGTGTCGGCGCCATGGCGCGCGGCTCGGCAGACCGCTACTTCCAGCAGGAAGTCGCCGACCAGCTCAAGCTGGTGCCGGAAGGGGTCGAGGGCCGGGTGCCGTTTAAAGGATCCGTCGCGGGTGTTGTGCATCAGCTCGTCGGCGGACTCAAGGCAGCTATGGGTTATACCGGTAACGCAACGATTTTGGATATGCGCAAGAACTGCCAGTTCGTCCGCATGACCGGCTCCGGCCTGCGCGAATCCCACGCCCACGATATCACCATCACCCGCGAGTCTCCGAACTACCGGATGGAGAGCTAGTCGCGCCCGCCATCCTGATGGGCAGCCAGTAGCGGATGATCGGGTGTCTTGAAGGATAGATCCTTCGGGTTCTGTATCTTATCCTGCCAATAGCCTTCTGCGACAGGGGTGGGGGCATAGGGTGCAATGCCGACCTTGCCGTTCAGCAGCGATGCGTGCTGCTCCATTGCATTGTGCTCGTCATAGCCTGCAACGGGGCGGTAGCCTTTGTAATCGAGGCGCACGGGTTCACCACGCAGGCGCTGTACCTTGTTCTCGTTGGCAATGGCCGGGTTCTCGTATTTCGTGATATAGGCTATATAATCCGGGTGTTGCTGTTGTACTCCGAGCATCTCATTTCCAAACGCAAGGCTCTCTCCTATATGCTGCTGCAGGTATTGCTGGGCAAGAATGGAGTAGGGGGTATTGGTGGCAAAGGTTTTTGCGTCCTCCAGCGTTTGTAATCTCTCAAAGATTTCTGGTGTATGGGGCAAGGTCTTTTCGAGCTTATCATAGACGGCCACCCATTTTTTTCGATCAGCAATATCCTGTCCGGCATGGGTCAATTCGTGAGCGAGGCCCGCTTCAAGCGATTGGCCATGCCAACTGCCATCCGCTGCCATTATCTGGTGATTAGCGTTGTCGCTGGGATTCAGGATGATCGTATGTTCTGCATTACCATTGGCATAGTGCGAGGGCTCTGTGTGGCTGATGCATATCGTTACGGGTCGGCCGGTTTTGGAATAGGCGTCGCGCAGAAGCTTCTCGCCAAGGCCCTGTGCTGCTGGCGATAACAGCCACCCCATCGTTTTTTTTGCCTGTTCCCGTGTTGGGCCAGTATCGCCTGTGAACGTATATAATTCTTTGAGTGATTTTGCCATTTTCTTAGTATGGCAGAGAAGTGTTACCGTTTTATGATGCCCCGCGGGATTATAAAAAATAACTGTGCTTTTACTGGCATAACGAGGGCGATGGTCTATATATGCTCTCCCGAAACCCTGAAGCGAGTCCTATGACCCCCTCTGCCCGCATTCAAGCTGCTATTGAGATTATGGAGCATGTCCAGTCGATCTGGATGGCAGATCGTCGTGCGCCGGTGGATGCGCTGCTGGCGCAATATTTCAAGGCGCGCCGCTATATTGGTTCGGGCGATCGCGGGGCGGTGTCCGACCTTGTTTATTACTGCCTGCGCCATGGTGGGACGTTGCAATGGCATATCGAGCAGTGCGACCGTAAGGTAACGCCCCGTCGGGTAGTAATGGTGGCGCTGCTCTTCAAAGAGACGCCACGCAGTCGGCAAGAAATCAAAGCACTGTTCGATGGTTCAAAATATGGGCCTCCGGTGTTGGTCGAGCAGGAAGAAACCCTGTTGCTGCGCTGCTCTGAGCGCGAGATGTGTCCGCCCGATATGCCGCCTGCCGCGCGTTATAATTATCCGGACTGGATGGAAGGTCGCCTACGCGAGGCGTTTGGCGATGAGTTGCCGCAAGCAATGCTGGCGATGAACGAGCAGGCCCCGATCGACCTGCGCGCAAACCTGCTTAAATGCCGTGATCGCAGCGATTTGATTCTGGCGCTTGATAAAGATGGGTATTTTGGAACGCCGACGCCGGTATCTCCACTGGGAGTGCGCCTGACCAAGCGTATTGCCGCGTTTAATACGCAGGCCTTCAAAGATGGCATGTTCGAGATGCAGGATGCCGGCAGTCAGGCCGCGGCGCTGCTGGTAGAAGCCAAGCCCGGCCAGAAGGTGATTGATTTTTGTGCCGGGGCGGGGGGGAAAACCCTCGCGATTGCGGCCACCATGCAAAATAAAGGGCGCATTCTGGCGTGGGACACCTCGGCCTCGCGCCTTGGGCAGATGGGAAAACGGCTGGCACGGGCAGGGGTCAACAATGTGCAGACTCACGTGCTGCGCGACGAATCCGATCCTTACCTCAAGCGCCATTTCAACACGGCGGATTGGGTGCTGGTTGACGCGCCCTGTTCAGGCTCTGGCACCTGGCGGCGGAACCCGGATTTGAAATGGCGTTTTACGCTTGATGACCTGCAGGAAATCAAGGCCGTGCAGATGCGGATCCTGACCAGTGCGGCGCGTCTGGTAAAGCCCGGTGGACGGCTGGTCTACGTGACGTGCTCGCTTTTTCCGGATGAAAACTTTCACATGATTAAACAGTTCCTTGGGGGCAATCTGACATTTCGGGTTGAAGCGCCAGGCAAACTGTGGGATAAGCACCTCGTTGCACGTGATGGCGTTGGTGCCAGCCTGCTACTAAATCCGCATAAAGACGGTACGGATGGCTTCTTTGCAGCGATCCTGATGAAAGATACGGCGGCTTCCTCGGGGGTATAATGCGGTTTTGCGCAGTTCGCGCGGCTTCATATGCTCAGGATGCAGATGACGGGACGATGACTATGGCCACATCACAGGGCACCCGCCCTTCGCAGAAGAAGACCAAGCCTCTACTGGCACGCACTGCGGCTGGTAAATGGCTTCACTCCCTGTTGAACCGTGTTTTTTGCCGGCGTACGGTCATTATTATCGCAGATCACAAAACCAAGCACCTGCCGTTTACTGGCGGAGTTCAATTTGCGGGTGTGGTTGCGCTGATTGGTATGGTCGTCTGGGCCAGCTATTCGAGCGGCTCCTACATGGCTGCGCAACAAATCCTCGCAGAAAAAGAGCGCAAGCTGGCAAACTCCGCGATGGAAAACCGTCGGGTTGCCGCAGAATTTACCTTGCTGAAAAGTGACCTGATGAAGTTGGCCTCGGCCTCGAAGAACGGCAAGTCTGCGGATTACGCTAAAATGCTGGCCGAGCAGTATAGCCAGCCGGGCATTGGTGATCTTGCCGCAACCGATGCCGATAGTGGGCTGGGTGGTGAGTATGATGCGGTGCTTAAGCGCGTTGAGTATCTGGATAACAAGGTGCGCGAGTTGCAGGCAACCCACAATGAAATGATTGCGGATATTCGCGCTACAACGGGCGGGAAAATCCGCGAGCTGGAGCAAGTGATCGCGCGCACCGGTGTTGCGGCCACACCGCTGGAGAAGGCCGCACGGGCAGAGCGTGTGCAGGCAGAGCAGCTTCACGAAAAATATGGCCGGATTGAGGCCTCTGCCAAAGGCGGAAAAGAGCGCGCGATTGGTGGTGGTCGTGGTGGACCGCTATTGCCTGAGCGTAGCTCGGTGTTGAAGAATCAAGAGACGGAGCTCTACTATAATCTGCGCCGTATGATGGTATTGAATGATGTGGTGAATGCGCTGCCGCTGGCCGAGCCGCTGCGCCATAATAGCTACCGTCAAACCAGTAGTTTTGGCTCGCGCGTGGATCCATTCAAGGGGCGCACGGCGTTTCACAGTGGGCTGGATCTTGCCGGGGTACAAAATGCCAAAGTCTATGCGACCAACGATGGTAAAGTCGCATTTGCCGGCTGGAAATCTGCCTATGGTAATATGGTCGATATCAAGCATCCTTATGGCATCTCTACCCGCTACGGGCATTTAGCGCGGGTGTTGGTGCAGCCTGATCAGTATGTAAAAAAGGGTCAGGTGATTGGTATTCAGGGCTCGACAGGGCGCTCTACCGGCTATCACCTGCATTACGAGGTGCGGCTGAATGGTACGCCCGTCAACCCGAAAAAGTTTTTGAAAGAAGGCGACGATGTTCAAACGGATTAGTGCTGCAAAATCTTCTGTAAAACCTGCCAAAAGCGCCACATCACGTCCGAAGGGATTTAGCACTTCGGTGATTGCCGTGGGCATGCATGTGTTGGGCAATATTGTCAGCGAAGGTGCGTTGGACATTGATGGCAAAATCAACGGCAATGTGCGTGGGCAAACCATTAGCATCCGCCCGAATGGCGTGATTATTGGTGATGTGGTGGCGGATGTGGTGCATGTCTATGGCACGGTTGAAGGGCTGATTAAGGCGAAGAATGTCTTGCTCTACGCCGATGCACGCGTGACCGGAACGATCATGCATGAGGCGATTACCATCGAGGATGGCGCCTTCGTGGATGGCAAGTTCAAGCGTA
Organism: Alphaproteobacteria bacterium; assembly: GCA_030427685.1. Lineage (GTDB taxonomy): Bacteria > Pseudomonadota > Alphaproteobacteria > Rickettsiales > UBA3002 > QFOX01. The sequence continues at coordinate 3,088 of JAUIBB010000078.1, read as the reverse complement.
CCGACAAGATCTCCTTCAACGATGCAGAAGTAGAAATGGCGCGCCGGATGCAGATGCCTGCAATCGACCCTGCCTTTGATGGCGAGAACGACAACGAAGAGCCGTCGGAAGCCGAAATCAAAATTCTCGAGAATCTTCGCTTAATCAGCTAGTCGGCGGCGGGCTTTTTCCAAAGCTCCTGCAGGCGCTGTACGCGGCCTGAGCCGTGCTTGTAGGCATTGTAGCGGATGCCATTTTTCTGGTAATATTTTTGGTGGTATTCCTCAGCCGGGTAGAACGGCGTGGCAGGTAGTATTTTTACGACAATTGGCTGCGGCGCAAATTTTTTGGCAATTGCCGCTTTCGATGTTTCTGCTGCCTGTTTCTGCACATCATCCGCATAAAAAATAGCGGTGTGGTACTGGCTTCCTTTATCTGCAAACTGCCCCTCTGCATCGGTGGGGTCGATATTCTCCCAGTAAAGTTCCAGCAGGCGGGTATAGGCTACTTTTTGCGGGTCATAGGTGACCTGAATAGCTTCGACATGGCCGCTTTTGCCATGCGAGACAGCATCGTAATGCGCAGTGCTGGCATCGCCCCCGGTATATCCCACAACGGTTGCGATAACGCCTTCCGTACGGTCAAAGGCTGGCTGCATGCACCAGAAGCAGCCGCCAGCGAACATCGCCGTTTGGGGGGCAGGTGCCGCAGCATGGGAGGTATCCGGGATCATGGCAATGCTCATCATCAGGGTAAACAGGGTTAGTATCGTATAGCGCATTATGTCCTCCCAGCCAATGATTCACACGATCGGTGCGGGGTCGTTAAGCCAATAAGATCAGCGTTGCTAAGCCAAGGAAGCTGAGGAAGCCAACGCAATCGGTGACGGTCGTCAGGAAAATGGCCGAGGAGATTGCTGGATCCAACCCCCGGCGGTGCAGGAAAATAGGAATAATCGCTCCCCAAAGCCCGGCCATGGTCATGGTCACCGTGGCGGCAAGGAACATCACCACTGCCAACGAAAGCTGGTGGAACTTGAGATAGACCCCGGCCCCCATGATAACGCCTAGTCCGGCGCCATTGAGCAGACCAATCCGAAGCTCCTTGAGGATGTAGCTATTGCTGTTGCTATCGGTGAGCTGCTTGGTGGCGATGGCACGCACGGCGACGGTAACGGTCTGGGTGCCGGTATTGCCGCCCATGCTGGCGACCATCGGCATGATCACGGCCAGTGCTACGATATGCTCGATCGTGCCTTCAAACATGCTGATGACGGCGGCGGCAAGCACGGCGGTGATGAGGTTGACAAACAGCCAGCTAAAGCGCGACTGCACGGTTTCCCAGACGCTGGCCTGGAAATCCTGCCCGGTAACACCCCCGGCGCGCAGGTAATCTTCTTCTTCCTCTTCCTGCATCACATCGACGACGTCATCGACGGTGATGGTACCGACCAGTGTGCCATTGTCGTCGACCACCGGCGCTTCGACCAGCGCGTATTTGCGGAAGAGATAGGCAACTTCTTCCTGATCGGTATCCGTACTGACGGCGTAGGTGGTGCCGATGCCAATATCCGCCAGCGGAGTATCACGTTTGCTGCCGAGCATGGTGCCTAGCAACACGCGTCCGGTGGGCGCAAAATTTACGTCGACCGTGTAGATAATGTAGAAGGATTCCGGCAGCTCATCAGCGGCGCGGAGGAAGTCGATGGTATCGCCCACATTCCAGAATTCTGGCACGGCGACCAGCGTGCGGCGCATCAGGCGACCGGCGGATTCCGGCGCGAAGGTCAGGCTTTCCTGAATCTCTTCACGCGAGGCGGCGGGCATGACGTCGAGCAGTTCCTGCTGCTCAGCGGGGCCGAGATCTTCAAGGATGTGAACGGCGTCATCGGTTTCCAACTCGGCCAGTGCCTGTGCCGATTTGGTTGGCCCCAGCGCCTCCATCACGTCTTCTGCGGCGTCGGGCGAAAGCTCGGCAAGGGTTTCTGCATCGAAGTCTGCGGCGATGGCTTGTGCAAGCCAACGGCGGTCTTCATGCTTGAGTTGCTCGATCAGCTCGGCCTGATCCGGCGCGGGGAGGGGATAGACAAGGTTGCGCGCCGCCGGGATATCGTGCCGGTGGATCGCGTCGATCACCTCTTCAACAAATTCTGGGTTGAGGGAGAAGCCGGTGTCCGGGTCCAGCAGCGAAGGGTCAAGCGCGTGGTTTGATTCACTCATAACGCGCCTCCCTTTACGTGTTTTGTACCCTACCCGTACGGGGCCTGTGGCTTTTTTCTAAGCCAGATGGCCACGCTCTTTAGATAATCCCTATGTCTACTGACATGCTTGGTGCGACCGAGAAGACTCGAACTTCCACGGGTCGCCCCGCTACCACCTCAAGGTAGTGCGTCTACCAATTCCGCCACGGTCGCATTCAAGCCTGCGGGAAGTAGCAAATGTTTTCAGGCGATGCAACACTTAGTTCGCCTTTCTGCGCGAAAGCCATCATTTCCTTTTTAATGTGAGCGCTCATTTTGCTTCCGCTTGTTTTTGAATGCGCTATAGCTGCCGCATGGAATGGGAAACAGCATCGCATTTGGTGGCGTATCCAGACGCGCTGGCGCGCATGGCAGCGCGCGTGACCGCTATTCAGGACGGCACCGCGCAGGAGCTGGTCTGGCTGGTGGAGCATCCGCCGCTTTATACTCTGGGTACCAGCGCAAAGGCCGGCGATGTCATCGCCTCTCCTGCGTCGGGGACGGGCTCCTCCTTTCCGACCTACGAAACCGGGCGCGGTGGGCAAGTGACGTATCATGGCCCCGGCCAGCGTGTGGCGTATGTTTTGCGCAACCTGAAAAGCCATGTGCCCGAGGGGGAAAGCAGCCCTGATTTGCGTGCGTATGTGAAGGATCTCGAACAGTGGATGATCCTGACGCTAGCAGAGTTTGGGATCACCGGATTCCTGCGCGATGGGCGTGTTGGCGTGTGGGTGAATACGGCGCAGGGTGAGGCAAAAATTGCAGCGCTTGGAGTGCGAATCCAGAAATGGGTGACCAGCCATGGGGTGGCGCTCAATGTGCATCCAGACCTCGCGCATTATCAGGGAATTGTCCCGTGCGGCATCCGCG
>JAUIBB010000001.1 GCA_030427685.1 Alphaproteobacteria bacterium | reverse complement strand
CACGGATGGCCTATTCCAGCTATTGGCTCGTTGCGACGGGCGTCTTTTTGCTGCTTGAGGCGTTTGGCCTTCCCGGTATTGGTTTTTTGTTTGCCGGCCTTGCGGCACTGGTCACGGCGGCAGCGATTGAGCTGGGCTTCATTGGCAGTGAAGCGTTGATTTTGCAGCTGGCGTTGTTTTCCATTGTGACGGCTATCAGTGCGATGCTGCTTTGGCGTAAGCTGAAAAGCTGGCGGATGAATCCAAACGCCCCCCATTATTCCAATATCGTTGGCACCGAAGCGGTGACCGTCGAAGGCCTGAGCGGCAGCAAGCTAGGCACCGTCCGCTGGTCTGGCACGCTGATGAGCGCACGCCTCGCTGACCCCCACCATGCCCCTATTTCCCCCGGCACGACCGTGCGCATCACCACACTGGATGGCTCCGTTCTGGTTGTCATCCCCGCCTAACCCTGAGGAGCACCACCATGCCTGAACTTTTCCTGCTTATCCTTGGCTTCATTGGCCTGATTGTTATTTTCAAAGGCGTCAAGACCGTACCCCAGCAACAGGCGTGGATTGTCGAGAAGCTCGGCAAGTTTGACCGCAAGCTGGAGCCCGGCCTCAACTTCCTCGTACCATTTATTGAGCGCGTAGCGTACCGTCATTCGCTGAAAGAATTTGCCTACGAGGTGCAGGAGCAACCTGCCATCACCCGCGACAACGTGACCATGATGATGGACGGCATGCTGTACCTGCGCATTATCGACCCGGTGGAAGCATCTTACGGGGTAAGCGACCCGATTTATGCCGTTGCGCAGCTTGCGCAGACCACCATGCGTTCGGAGATCGGCAAGCTCTCGCTCGACCAGTGTTTCGAGGAGCGCGAAACCCTCAACGCCAACATTGTGACGGCGATCAATATGGCATCGCAGACCTGGGGCATCCAGTGTATGCGCTACGAGATCAAGAATATCACCCCGCCCGCCACCGTGCTGAAAGCAATGGAGCTGCAAGTCGCCGCCGAACGCCAGAAGCGCGCGGAAATCCTTCAATCGGAAGGGCTGCGTCAGTCGAAAATCAACATGGCTGAGGGGCAAAAGCAGGAAGTCGTGCTGAACTCTGAAGCCGCGCTGACCGATCAGGTCAACCGCGCGAAAGGAGAGGCCGAGGCTATCATCGCCGTGGCCGAGGCGACCGCGAAAGGCATCGAGCTGATCGCTGCTGCCATTAACCGTCAGGGCGGGGAAGACGCAATTTCGTTACGGATTGCCGAGCAGTATGTCAGCGCCTTCGAGAAGCTGGCAAAAACCAGCACCACCGTGCTGATGCCAGCGAATGCCGGGGATGCCGGCAGCATGGTCGCACAGGCATTGACGGTCTTCGACCAGATTCGCAGCAGCCGCGACGCCACACCATCTTCCCCGTGGGGCAAGCCGGGCGCGTAAGCAGACGTTTCTGCTAGACCTTGTTTCGCCTGCGCCCTAGCGTGGGCGGATGCGTGAGCCTCTGAACATATTAATTTCGTCATTGCGAGGAGGCCACAGGCCGACGCGGCAATCCAGCGGCTTCCGCCTGCGGTGCCGCCGTCTCTATGCGCTCCTCGCCATCACGCTGGTATGTGTCGCACCGCCTGCGCAGGCTGCACACGGCATTGCACTATGGGGCGATCTCAAATACCCGCCCAATTTCCAGCATTTCGAGTATGTGAACCCAAAGGCACCTAAGGGTGGCACGCTCAAACTCGCCGCCAATGCGCCGTTTGATAGCATGAACCCATTCATCCTCAAAGGCGTCGCCGCGCCGGGAATTTCGGGCTATCTCTACCAGTCGCTGATGACACCCTCGTATGATGAGCCGCAATCCTATTACGGGCTGATTGCGGATTCGATTACCGTCAGTCCGGATCGCCGCTCGGCGGTGTTTACCCTGAATCCCAAAGCACGCTGGCATGACGGGGCACCCATCACCGTCGCCGATGTGATCTGGAGCTTTCGTACCCTCAAAGAAAAAGGGCATCCGGCCTATCGCGTGCTCTTCAAACCCATCACCATCGAAAAGTCTGGTGCTCGGCAGGTGACCTTTCATTTTGCGGATGCCGCACAGCGTGAACTCCCACTGATTGCCGCCTCCATGCCCGTGCTGCCGAAGCATTATTTTGATACCGTACCCTTTGAAAAAACTACCCTCACCCCACCGCTGGGCTCGGGGCCGTACCGGGTGAAGTCGGTGGATCCGGGCCGCACGATCACCTTCGAGCGGGTGAAAGATTACTGGGGTGCCAACCTGCCTAGCCAGAAGGGGCTGCATAATTTCGACATCATCCAGTACGATATTTACCGCGACGATGTCGTCGCGCTGGAGGGCATCAAGTCACATCAGTTTGACTTTCACGAAGAATATATCGCGCGCAACTGGGCGACCGCCTATGACATCCCGGCAGTGGCCAGCGGTGCGCTTATCAAAACACGCATCCCCCATAAGATCCCACGGGGGATGCAGGGATTTTTGTTTAATACCCGCACCGAGAAGTTCTCTGACCCACACGTGCGCGAGGCCATTGGCCTGACGCTTGATTTTGAGTGGATGAATAAAGTGCTCTTTTACGACGCGTATGAGCGCAATAGCAGCTATTTCAACAATACCGATTTCGCCGCCACCGGCCTGCCAACCAAAGAAGAGCTGGCGCTGCTCGCACCCTATCGTCACAACCTCCCCGCTGCGATCTTTACTACCCCCTATACGGTTCCCACCACCGATGGCTCGGGCTTCGCGCGCGCCAACCTCATCCGCGCACAGGCACTGCTGGATAACGCCGGATGGGTGATGAAAGACGGCGTGCGTACCGATGCCAAAACCGGCGAAGCGCTGACCGTCGAATTCCTGATGACACAGCGCACGTTTGAGCGCGTGGTAGGCATTATGCGCCACAATCTGGAGCGGCTGGGCATTGCCTCTAGCTTCCGCTATGTCGATGCGTCGCAGTACCAGAAACGGGTCGATCATCACAATTTTGACATCATCTCGATCTGGTGGAATCAGGGCCTGTTCTATCCCGGTAGCGAGCAGTTTATGTTCTGGCATTCCAGTCAGGCCGATATTGAAGGCAGCCAGAATCTGGGGGGTGTCAGGAACAAGGCCGTCGATGCGCTGGTGGAGCGCATCCAACGCGCACAAACGCTGAAAGAGCTGATCCCCGCAGGTCGCGCGCTCGACCGCGTGCTGCTGGGCGAGCATTACGTCATTCCGCATTGGAATATCAATGCGTGGCGCGTGGTCTACTGGGATCAATTTGGCCGCCCCCCTATTACCCCGGCCTACAATCTGGCGATTGATAGCTGGTGGGACAAAACCCGCACTGCCACCAAAGCCCCGCACCACAGCGCAGGAGCGACGCCATGACCTGGTATATTCTTCGCCGCCTCGCCCTGATGGTTCCCACCCTACTTGGCATCCTGCTGATTAACTTTGTGATCGTGCAAGCCGCACCGGGTGGCCCGGTCGAACAGCTGATTGTCTCGCTGACGGTTCCCAATGCCGGGGGTGCGGCAAGCAGCCGCCTTGCCGGAGGAGGCGACCTTGGTGCCAGCGCCTCAGCTACGGCAAACCTGAACAACGCCAATAGCACCGCAACCCGTGGGGCCGTCGGAATTGATCCGGAGCTGCTGGCTGATATCAAAAAGCAATACGGCTTTGACAAACCAGCGCCCGAGCGTTTCTGGTTGATGCTCAAGCACTACGCACAGTTCGATTTTGGCGATAGCTTCTTCCGCGATACGCCCGTCATTCAACTGATTGCGCAGAAGCTGCCCGTCTCGATTTCGCTTGGCCTCTGGACAACGCTGATTGTCTATCTGGTCTCGATCCCACTTGGCATCAAAAAGGCCGTGCGCGATGGCACACGGTTTGACATCTGGACTTCCACGGTGGTGGTCATCGGACAGGCCATCCCCGGCTTCCTGTTTGCCGTGCTGCTGTTGATTGTCTTTGCGGGCGGTAGTTACCTGCAATGGTTCCCGCTGCGCGGACTGGTCTCGGATGGCTGGCGCAGCATGCCGCTACCGGCACTGATTCTCGACTATCTCTGGCACATGGTGCTGCCGGTCACCGCCATGGTGATTGGCGGATTCGCCTCGCTAACGCTGTTGACCAAGAACTCGTTTATCGAAGAAATCGGCAAGCAATATGTGATGACCGCACGCGCGAAAGGGCTGACACAGAATCAGGTGCTCTATCGCCATGTATTCCGCAATGCGATGCTGATCGTGATCGCCGGATTACCAGCGGCGATTCTGGGTATTCTGTTTACCAGCGCGATGCTGATCGAAGTTATTTTCTCGCTCGACGGGTTGGGGCTGTTGGGCTTTGAAGCTGCACTCAGCCGCGACTATCCGGTGATGTTCGGCACGCTGTTTATTTTTACCCTCATTGGTCTGGTGCTCAAACTGCTGGGCGACATTACCTACATGCTGATTGATCCACGCATTGATTTCGAGGCCCGGTCATGACGCGCCTCTCCCCCATCACCCGCCGCCGAATTGCCACCTTTAAGGCCAATCGTCGTGGCTATTACAGCGCCCTGATCCTGCTGGGCCTGTTTCTCGTTACGCTGTTTGCCGAATTGCTGGCGAATGACCGCCCCCTGCTTGTCTATTACAATGGCGAGCTGCTGCTGCCTGCAATCCACCGTTATGTCGAAAAGGACACGCTGGAAGGTGGCCAGCTAGAGAGTGAGATTGATTACAACGACCCCTGGGTCATCCATGAAATCGAGCGTGATGGCTGGATGCTGCGCGCGCCGATTCCCTATAGCTACCGCACCATCAATTTCGACGTGACCCGCGCGCCCTCGCCGCCAGACTGGCACAACCTGTTCGGCACCGACGATCAGGCGCGCGATATTCTCTCCCGCGTTATTTATGGCTTCCGCCTGTCGATGATTTTTGCCCTGCTGCTGGTCAGTATCAGCAGCGCGATTGGGATCACACTCGGAGCGCTCTCGGGCTATTATGGTGGCGTGCTGGATCTCCTGCTGCAACGCTTTATCGAGATCTGGGAGGGGATCCCGATGCTGTTTCTGCTGATTATCCTCTCCTCCATTGTTGTCCCCGGCTTCTGGTGGATTCTGCTGCTGATGCTGCTGTTCCGCTGGATGGCGCTGATTGATGTGGTGCGCGCCGAATTTCTCCGCGCACGAAACTTCGATTATGTGCGTGCCGCGCGCGCGCTGGGCGTGCCAGAGATGACCATTTTACGCCGCCATGTATTACCAAATGCACTGGTCTCGGTGTTTACTTTCCTGCCCTTTATGGTGACGGGCGCGCTTACGACACTGGCTGCACTCGACTTTTTGGGATTTGGCCTGCCGAGCGGGTCGCCCTCGCTGGGCGAGTTGCTCGCACAGGGAAAAAATAATCCGCAATCGCCATGGATTGGGATGATTGGCTTCTTCGTACTGGCGACCATGCTGTCGCTATGGCTGTTCGTCGGCGAGGCCGTCCGTGATGCGTTTGATCCGCGCAAAATCTTCCGTGGTCGCGCGGCAGCAAAAGGAGCCTCGGCATGACCCTGCTCTCCATCGATAATCTCTCGATTTATTTTGGCGATAGCCATGTTGTGCGCGACCTATCGTTACAGATTGCGCGCGGTGAGATTGTCGCCGTGGTCGGCGAATCCGGCTCGGGAAAATCGCTGACTGCCTCGGCCATCCTCAAGCTCCTGCCCGGTAACGCTGCCACGCAGGGCACCATTCGCTTCGAGGGGGAAACACTTTCCGATAAATCCGAGGCCGACATTGCCCAGTATCGCGGCAACCGCATCGGCATGATTTTTCAGGAGCCAATGTCTGCCCTCAATCCGCTGCATACAATCCAGCGGCAAGTGATCGAGCCTTACTGCATTCATCATCGCATTTCCCGGCATAGTCCGCAGGCACACCAACGGCTGACAGAGCTGATGGGGGTTGTCGGGCTGGGCCATCTGGTAGACCGCGGCACGCTCTATCCGCATCAACTCTCCGGCGGCGAGCGCCAGCGGGCGATGATTGCGATGGCCATCGCCAACGACCCCGCCCTGCTCATTGCCGACGAGCCCACCACCGCGCTGGATGTCACCCTCCAACGGCAAATTCTGGATCTGCTGAAATCGCTGCAAGCCCAGCACGGAATGGGCATGCTTTTCATTACCCACGACCTGCCGATGGTGCGCGCCTTTGCGGATCGCGTGTATGTGCTGCGCGAAGGAAAGGTGGTGGAAACCGGATCGGTGGATGCTATTTTTACGCACGCGCAACACCCCTATACCCAGCTTCTGCTTGCTTCGGCACCGCATGGTACCGCTGCACCCATTGCGCCCGACGCCGCGCCCTTGCTAGAGACCGATGCGCTGACGGTTGCCTTCCCGATCAAATCCCCGCTGCTACGCCGCACCCGTCGCGAAACACGCGCCGTCGATCAGGTGAGCCTTACCCTGCGTACCGGTGAGACCCTTGGAATTGTGGGCGAGTCTGGTTCGGGAAAGACCTCGCTTTGCCTTGCCATTTTGCGGCTGATCAAGAGCACCGGCCCCATCGTGTTTTTAGGAGACCGGCTCGACATGCTGGATCGACGCCACATGCGTCCACTGCGCCGCGCTATGCAGCTGGTGTTTCAGGATCCTTACGGCAGCCTGAACCCGCGCATGACCGTCGGCGAACTGGTCGCTGAAGGGCTGCGGGTACATGCGGCCCCAAGCCGGGGAAAAACCTCGCAGGAGATCAGCGATGCCGTCGATGCGATCCTGCTTCAGGTAGGCCTCACCACCGATATGAAACATCGCTATCCGCATGAGTTCTCCGGCGGCCAGCGGCAACGCATCGCAATCGCCCGGGCAATGATCCTCAAGCCCAAACTGGTCGTGCTCGATGAGCCGACCAGCGCATTGGATATGACCGTGCAAAAACAAGTGCTGGATTTGCTGCGGACATTACAAATCGAACATGGGGTTTCGTATTTGCTGATTAGCCATGATCTGCGCGTGATCCGCGCGGTTTCGCATCAGGTGCTGGTGCTCAAAGCCGGGCGCATGGTAGAGCAAGGCCCCGCCGAGGCGCTATTCCAGACCCCTCAACATCCCTATACGCAAGCCCTCTTCAACGCCGCCTTCGACGCGTAGGGTATGACGCCGCTGTCATTAATCATTGCATCCGTAGCGGAATCCCCCTAAACGCCCGGCATGGACAACTTATCCACAGCCTCAACGATCTACGCGCTTGCCTCGGCACCCGGTAAGGCGGGCGTCGCGGTATTTCGCATCAGCGGTGCGGCGGCACAGGGCGCGCTCGCGCATCTTGGCGTGACGAAACCGCTGCTTCCGCGAATCGCAACACTGGTGCATTTAAAGACGCCGCAAGGGGCAGTGCTCGATCAGGCGCTCGCACTTTTTTTCCCGGCACCATATTCGTTCACTGGCGAGGATGTGGTGGAGTTGCATACCCACGGCAGCCGCGCCGTCACAAAACTGCTCCTTGAGGCATTACAAGCCGCCCCCGGCTGTCGCCTTGCGGAAGCAGGAGAGTTTGCCCGTCGCGCATTTCTTGCTGGCAAGCTCGACCTCGCGCAGGCCGAAGGGCTGGCCGACCTGATCGACGCCGAAACCCGTGCCCAACATGCACAGGCAGTGCGGCAGTTGGGAGGCGCAAACTCGGAACAGGTTGAGGCGTTGCGCCAGTCCATTCTTGAACCGCTCGCGTTGCTGGAGGCCTATATTGACTTCCCCGACGAAGAAATTCCCGAGAGCGTCCTCACGCAGATGCGCACCCGAGTTGCCAGCCTCACCGAACAGCTGACCCGGCTGCTTGATGATGGCAGCATTGGCGAAAAAACCCGCGAGGGGCTGGACATCGTCATCCTCGGCCCCCCGAATGCCGGAAAATCCAGCCTGTTAAATATACTGGCAAAGCGCGAGGCGGCCATTGTCTCGCCCGAGGCCGGCACCACCCGCGACCTGATTGAAGTGCCGATGGAAATCGCCGGATACGCTGTGACGATGGTGGATACCGCCGGGCTGCGCGAGGCTGGCGGCGCGGTTGAGGCCGAAGGTATCCGCCGCGCCCGTACGCGCGCCGCGCAGGCCGACCTCACGCTTTACCTTTACGATGTTTCGGACACCGCCGCACTGCGTGACCATGCCGCACAGGCTCCAACCCCGGGTCTTGTGGTCCTCAATAAATCCGACCTTGCTAAGGCTGCCCCCACCCTTCCCTTTCCCTACCTTCTGATTTCGGCGGCGACGGGAGAAGGTATCACGGCCCTGATTGACGCACTGACCGAGCAGATCATCGCCCGGATGGAGCATCACACCCCACCCGTCATTACCCGCCATCGCCATCGCGAAGCACTTGCAGACGCGCTGGCGACTATCCGCCGTTTTGATCCGCATGCGCCGCTCGAATTAATTTGCGAAGAGTTGAGGCTCACCGCCCGTGCCATTGGCAAAATTACTGGAAAAATTGCGGTAGATGATGTACTGGACCTTGTTTTCAGCCGTTTTTGTATCGGCAAATGAGGCATAATAAGCGCTTAATCGAAATATTTCAGGTAATCTCACGTCTACAGCTTTGGTGGTAAGGCCATGAATCGTATGGAATTTGATGTCATTATCATCGGCGGCGGCCATGCTGGCACCGAAGCGGCGGCGGCGGCCGCGCGGCTGGGCGCAAAGACCTGCCTCCTCACCCATAAAAAGGCCACCGTTGGCGAAATGTCGTGCAATCCGGCAATTGGTGGCATTGCTAAAGGCACCCTCGTCCGCGAAATCGACGCGCTGGATGGGGTGATGGGGCGCGCTATCGATCGGGCGGGCATTCACTACCGCATGCTCAATGCCAGCAAAGGCCCAGCCGTACGTGGCCCACGCGCGCAGGCCGACCGCAAGCTTTACCGTGAAGCGATCCAGTCCATCCTCGGGGAATATGAAAACCTGACCATTATCGAGGACGCGGCGGACGATCTTGTCATTGAGGATGGCGCCATCCATGCGGTGATCGGCGCCTCTGGCACTCGCTATGCAACCCGCCAGGTGGTGCTGACCACCGGCACCTTCCTTAATGGATTGATCCATCAGGGAGAGCACCAGCGCGCGGCCGGGCGTTTTGGCGAGGCACCTTCTATACCGCTGGCCGATTCACTCCACCGCATTGGCTTTACCATGGGACGGTTAAAAACCGGCACACCGGCACGGATCGATGGCGACAGCATCGCCTGGCACCAGCTGACGCCCCAGCCCGGCGACAACCCGCCGCGCCCCTTCTCTTACCTGACGGATACGGTACGCGTCCCACAAATCCAGTGCTATATCACCCATACCACACCTGAAACCCACGCCCTTATTCGTGAAAACATCCACCGCTCGCCGATGTATTCTGGGCAAATCCAATCGACTGGGCCACGCTACTGCCCCTCGATTGAAGATAAAGTCGTACGCTTTGCAGACCGCGAACGGCATCAGATTTTCCTTGAACCTGAAGGGCTGGACGATAGCACCGTCTACCCCAATGGGATCTCGACCTCTCTGCCTGAAGAAGTACAGGCACAAATGATCGCCTCTATTCCCGGATTAGAGGCGGCAAAGGTCATTCGCTATGGCTATGCAATTGAGTATGACTATGTTGATCCGCGTGAATTAAAGCCTACGCTGGAGACAAAGAAAGTACACGGGCTCTACCTTGCAGGCCAGATCAACGGCACTACCGGCTATGAAGAGGTCGGCGGCCAGGGCATTGTGGCCGGGCTGAATGCAGCACTGGCCGCAAGCAACAGCGCCCCCTTCACCATTGATCGTAGCCAGGCCTATATTGGCGTGATGATCGATGATTTAATTACCCACGGCACCCAAGAGCCTTACCGGATGTTTACGTCGCGCTCGGAATACCGGCTCTCGCTACGCCCAGACAATGCAGACATTCGCCTGACAGGCCTTGGCATTGCGATTGGCGCCATTGGTAGTGAACGCAAGGCTGCCTTTGAAGAAAAGCAACGGCTGCTTAATGAGGCCATTGCCACTGTTTCACGTGAAACAATTTCTCCCAACAAAGCAAAAGAACATGGCATTTCCATTACCATGGATGGCGTAAAACGCTCTGCCCTGGAACTGCTGGGCTATGAATCGGTCTCTTTCGACGACCTGAAAGCGCTCTGGCCACAGCTGGCGAGCGTCCGCCCGGATATTCAGGAACAGGTTGAAATTGAAGCCCTCTACCATGGCTATCTGGCACGCCAGCAAAGCGATATCGAGATGTTCCGAAAGGATGAAGCACTCGCCATCCCCAGTGAATTTGATTATGGCGCCGTAGGATCGCTCTCCAATGAAGTGCGCCACAAGCTGATCGCGACGAAACCAGCCTCCATTGGCGCGGCCAGTCGTATCCCTGGCGTCACCCCGGCAGCCCTGATGGCCATCCTGACCCATCTTAAGCGCCATCAATACGCCGCTTGATCTGTTTTTGAGGCTATCGCGATACGAAAATGTTTCACGTGGAACAATTTCTGTCTCCTGAAATCCTTTGGATAGAAAATTTGCCTCAGATTGTTTCACGTGAAACATTTTTACGGTTGGAAGCTGTCTAAAAATCTTGTACTGTTCGCTCCGCCCATGATGACCACCTCTCAGTTCGCCGATTCGACGCAAAATGTTTCACGTGAAACATCCCCTCTCCTTGAGCGCTATGTCGCCCTTCTCCAAAAATGGAATCGGGCGATCAATCTCATCGGGAAATCTACAGAGCGCACAATTTGGGATCGCCATATCGCGGATAGCCTCCAGCTCTTGCCGCTCATCCCTCCAGAGACCACTACTGTCGCAGATTTTGGCAGTGGCGCTGGGCTTCCGGGCATGGTGCTGGCCATTGTCCGCCCGGATATTCAGATGACGCTGATCGAGCAAGACCAACGCAAAGCAGCATTTTTACAAGAGGTCTGCGCCCAGCTCTCCCTGACCAATACCCGCGTGCTCGCCCTTGATATTCACCGGGTGGAAGAACGTTTTTCCCTTATTACAGCACGAGCGCTGGCGCCCCTTGAGGCGCTGTGCGCCTTCGCCTATCCGCGGCTTTTGCCCGGTGCAACTTGCCTCTTCCCAAAGGGACAAAACTTCGCTAATGAAGTAGCCGAAGCGCGCAAGAAATGGGCTGGAGATTTTCAGATTATCCACAGCGCGACCAAAGAAGAATCCTCGATAATTTCGATAACGAAACTGTCAACAACCAGCAACGCAGAGCAATCATGACCCGTATTATCTCCGTAGTAAATCAGAAAGGTGGCGTGGGCAAAACCACCACGGCCATCAACATGGCTACCGCACTGGCTGCCATCGGCAAACGCGTCCTGTTGATCGACCTCGACCCACAGGGCAATGCGTCCACCGGCCTTGGGATTGAACTTTCCGAGCGCACCCACACCTCCTACGACGTGTTGATTGGCTCCGCCTCGCTGGCAGAGGCCTCGCTGAAAACAGCCATTCCACGCCTCTCGATCATGCCGGCAACGATCGACCTCTCCGGCGCTGAGATCGAGCTCGTAATGATGGAGAAGCGCGAGTTCCAGCTCAAACGTGCCTTTGCAGATATGCCAACCACTTGGGATTACGCTATTATTGACTGTCCTCCTTCGTTGGGACTGCTGACCATTAACGCCCTCACTGCCAGCGATGCCGTGCTGATTCCCCTTCAATGCGAGTTTTTTGCATTGGAAGGCCTCAGCCATCTGCTGAAAACCGTTAAAATGATTCAGGCAAGCCTGAATCCATCGATCCGGATTCATGGCGTGGTACTCACCATGTACGATCGTCGCAATAAATTGACCGAGCAAATTGAAAAAGACGTGCGCAGCTTCCTGGGAACCGATGTCTATAAGACAGTTATTCCTCGCAATGTGCGTATGTCCGAGGCGCCAAGCCACGGGAAGCCGGCACTGGTCTATGATCTTAAATGCGTCGGCAGTCAGGCATATCTCAGCCTCGCGCGGGAGCTGATTCAGCGCGAAAGAAAATTCGCTGCCACCCGTCAGGCAGCATAAAAACAATAACTTAGAAAGGTGGCAAGACCTATGGCACAACCAGCAAAGAAAGGCCTCGGCAAGGGGCTCTCCGCATTAATGGGTGACAGCGCACCCGCAACCACCACCAAGAAGCCAAGCGCCTCGAAAGACATTGCGGCAATCGCCCCGGAGCGGGCGCCAGACCATTTGCCCGTGGCCGCGCTAACGCCAGGAAAGTACCAGCCACGGCGGCATTTTGATGAAGAATATCTGGCGGAATTAGCGGACTCAATTGAGCGTCACGGCCTGATGCAGCCGATTGTCGTACGCGCCATTGCATCCGATCGCTACGAAATCATTGCTGGAGAGCGGCGCTGGCGTGCGGCAAAGCTAGCCAATTTGCAGGAAGTCCCAGTCATTATTCGTGACGTGAGCGATTCAGAAGCCCTCGAATTGGGGTTGATTGAAAACATCCAGCGCGCCGACCTTAATCCACTGGAAGAGGCTGCAGGGTATCAAAGACTTATGGATGAATTTGGCTATACACAGGAAAAACTTGCCCCTGTTGTTGGAAAAAGCCGGAGCCATATCGCTAACCTACTGCGTTTGCTTAGACTTCCAGACAGCATCAAGGCGCGGATCGACACGGGTGAATTAACCATGGGGCACGCGCGTGCGCTGCTGATGGCAAAAGATCCCGAAGAGCTTGCGCAAAAGATTGTCGAAATCGGGCTCTCCGTGCGTCAGGCAGAAGAAATGGCCAAAGGCATTGTGCCCGTACAACCGCCTGAGCCAGGCATGGATCAACTGCCCCCAACACCCGGCGGCTATGGCCGCGGCGCACGGAATGCGCGTGGTGGCACGGCAGGAAAAAGTGAGGATGTCGTGCAGCTTGAGTCGATGCTGGCAGAAAATCTTGGCCTGCGCGTCAGTATCACCCAACGCAGTGGACAGGCTGGTGATGTCATTATCAGCTACGATACGCTGGTGCAGCTCGATGATATTCTCCGACGCCTCGGCGGTGGAATATAGCAGGATATTTAATTCTTTTTCAGCTTATTAGGCCGCCCGACGTGGTGGCAAACGGGCGATGTCCATAAATCCCTGCGCCATGCGGGTGAGGGATGCATCGCTGTGACGCTTACTATCAAGCTCAAGCATCTGCAAACGGGCCAGCGCCGTGGCACAGGCCTCTGCCGTCCATTTCTGCGCATGCGCCTTCAGGGCGGGCTTCGCTTTGAAGAAAACAGGGGGGCGCAGCCCATCGATCGCAGCATCGAGACTCATCCCCTCGGAACGACGCAAAGCGACAGCCTCTAACCTATTGAAGTAGCGCATGAGACTGCGCACCAGCAACAGGCCGGGGTTGCCCTCAAGCAACAGTCGGTCACTCAACCGGCACAGGGCGACCATATCACCTCCTGCCACTGCGGCCCCGAGGGCATCAAATGACTGGTCGTTATTCTCACCAACGGCAGCAACTGCTTCTTCCATCGTTACGGTCTCTGCCTCATCTCCCAGATAGAGGGAGAGCTTCTCCAGCTCATTCACAATGATTTGACGGTCGCCAGAAAGCTGGCCAGCAAGATAGCGCAAGACATCGGTTGGCGCACGCAGGCCATAACCGCGCAGAGTCTCCGTAATAAACTGCTCTAACCCCGCGCCTTCATCTTTATACAAGGCAATACTGGCCACGTCGGCGGAACGCTCCCCCCAAACCCGCAGTTTACTGGTCGCAGGGAGGGGCTCCGTACTGTAGAGCACCAGAAAATTCTGGCTGGCACGCCCCGCAAGGGCCGCCTCTATGGGCGCCAACAATGCGTCGCTAACCTCACGGACAAGAATCACCCGGCGCGGGGCCATTAACGACATGGCGGCCAGCTCATCGGCCAACAGGGCAGGGTCTTCCTTTACCTGATCGGCAGAAAGCTCGCACCGTGCCATGCTATCGGCCCCCGTGCCCAGCCAGTGCTCTGCAAATTGTGCGGCGCGCTGACGCACCTGACCAGCATCTGCGCCATGCACCATGACTGCGCCAACCTTCAGCGGCGCGCGCAGCACCCCATCAGCATCACGGGCGGAGAGTTTCATCGGTGGAACCTAACGGATTGGAAAAAGGGGAGTTCGGTGCGCCGGGATCAAGCGGTCGCGTTACGGGAATAGAGGGAAGCTTGTTGCTCCCCAGCGCCTTCGCGTTGGGGTCGTTGAGCTTTGGCACCAGATTGGAAAGTCGTAGCTGATAATCCCGCGCCAGCTCTAACAAGCCTCGCTTGCGTGCATCTTCGCGCGAAATAAAGGTAGAAAAATCAGCCGTCTGTGCGTTGTTATAGCTACTGGAACGGCTCAGGGTGCCCACATCTATCTCTTTCTGGTCCAGCTTGCGGCGCAGGGTATAGCTGCTGTTCAGCTGATAATCCCCCCGACCCGCCGTACCGTCTGGATTCGTAAACAGCCCCAGCTCTGTCTCTGTGACGGTAATATGGAGCACGAATAGCTTCTCGGCGGGTGCCCCGGTGGGGTTAATTTGATCTTCGATCTCAGCCTTCAGCAGTTGCCCGGCACGGGAAGAATCTGTCATGATTTCGACCGATTCGAGCTGGCTGGCGTTTTTGAGGCGTGCGGCCGTGCCGTGTACAGGCTGAAACCCGCACCCCACCAGCAGCAGACAGGCGGCCAACCCGCCGATAGAGGAGGCCAGCCGGCTCATGCCGCCACCACATTGATGATGCGGTTGGGCACTACGATGGTTTTTTTGACCGTTTTACCGTCGATATGGGGCTGAACAGAGGGGTGGGAAAGGGCAATGGTCTTTGCCTCTTCCTCGGGCAAGTTTTTGGCTAATTCGAGCGTTGCGCGCAATTTGCCATTTACCTGCACCGCAATGGTCACCGTATCATCCACCAGCAATGCCGCATCTGCCTTCGGCCAAGGACGATTGGCCATCAGGTCGGCGTGCCCTAATACGGCCCATAGTTCTTCAGCCAGATGTGGCATCAGTGGCGCGATCAGGTGCACAACGGCTTGCACCGCCTCGGCAAAGACGGCGGGGGCCCCGGGGCTGTTAAGATCAAGCTTTTCCAGTGCGTTGGTTAATTCACGAATACGGGCAACGCCTTTGTTAAAATGGAACTGCTCAATATCCCGGGTAACGGCATCGATTGTTTTGTGGGTCTGCTTACGTAGGGCAAGCAGGGGGCCCGTCACGCCATCCAACCCATCGGTATCGGCAGAAGCCGCGGCCTTCTGGTCGACAACCAGACGGTAAAGGCGGCCCAGATAACGCCAGGCGCCATCGACCCCGGCGTCGGTCCATTCCAGATCGCGCTCGGGCGGCGAGTCGGAAAGCATGAACAGGCGCGCGGTATCGGCCCCGTAGGCATCAATAATGCCCCGCGGATCGATCGTATTTTTCTTGGATTTGCTCATTTTCTCCGAGCGGCCCATGGTGACCGGGGCACCGGTCGATTCGAGCACCCATTGGCCCGAGTTATCCTGCATAACATCAGCAGGATAGAGCCATTCACCGTTTGCGTCTTTGAAGGTGGCGTGCCCAATCATCCCCTGCGTCATCAGCCCGGCGAAGGGCTCGGCAACGTCCAGCACTCCGCAGGTCTTCAGCGCACGGGTAAAAAACCGCGCATAAAGTAAATGCAGCACCGCATGCTCAATCCCGCCGATATACTGATCGACCGGGAGCCAGCGCTGCGCAGCGGCCGCATCAATACCCTGCGCGCCACCACCGGAGGCATAGCTTGCAAAGTACCAGCTGGACTCAAAAAACGTATCAAACGTGTCCGTTTCGCGTTCCGCCTTCTGGCCACAGGTCGGGCAGTTGACATGCTTCCAGCTGGGGTGGTGGGCCAGCGGATTGCCGGGCTTATCAAAGGTGACATCCTCAGGCAGGGTCACGGGAAGCTGGTCTTCGGGTACCGGAACGGCTCCACAGGCATCGCAATGGATGATCGGGATTGGCGCGCCCCAATAGCGCTGGCGGCTGATGCCCCAATCGCGCAGGCGATAATTGATTTTACGCGTCCCGATGCCGCGCTTTTCCAGCTCGGCAATGGCTTTTTCTTTCGCCTCGGCCACCGGAAGGCCGTTGAACAGCGGGGAGTTAGTCAGCACCCCTTCGCCTGTGTAAGGCAAGGTCACCGGCTCGCCAGCATCAACCACCTGTGTGATGGGGAGGCCATATTTTGTGGCAAATTCATGGTCGCGCTCATCATGCGCCGGGCAACCAAACACGGCGCCGGTGCCATAGTCCATCAACACGAAGTTGGCGATATAGACGGGCACTGTGTCGCCGGTCAGGGGGTTCGTCGCCTTCAGGCCGGTGTCGTAGCCCCTTTTTTCGGCCTTCTCGATGGCTTCTTCCGATGTGCCGAGGGCACTGCACTCTTTGACGAATGCTGCGGCTTCTGGCGTGGTTTCTGCGACGGC
The DNA here is from genome assembly GCA_030427685.1 of Alphaproteobacteria bacterium. Lineage (GTDB taxonomy): Bacteria > Pseudomonadota > Alphaproteobacteria > Rickettsiales > UBA3002 > QFOX01. Next base: position 36,828 of record JAUIBB010000001.1, on the reverse strand, counting down.
CTTCGCTACCGGATGGTCTGGCGCGATGGCGACAAAGCTCATCCCGTAGAGCGTATCTGGCCGCGTTGTGTAAATCTCGATCCCCTCAGGATGACTAAAAGCGATGGCCTTGGGGGCCGTCAGTGCTAATGTCAGCATGGCCCCGCTGGATTTACCGATCCATTTTTCCTGCATCAGGCGGACTTTTTCTGGCCACCCGGTCAGCCCCTCCAACCCTTGCAGCAAGTCTTCTGCGTAATCAGTGATTTTGAGGAACCACTGGCTCAGCGTGCGGCGCTCAACCGGCGCGCCAGAGCGCCAGCCACGTCCATCAATCACCTGCTCGTTGGCCAATACCGTATTATCAACCGGATCCCAGTTGACGACGGCCTGCTTGCGATACGCAATACCCGCCTTCAGCATTTTCAGGAAGAAGCGTTGCTCGTGCTGGTAATAGCTTGGCTCGCACGTCGTGACTTCGCGCGACCAGTCGTAAGAGAGGCCAATGGATTTCAGCTGCTCGCGCATAGTGGCAATGTTCTGTTGGGTCCAGGCGCCGGGATGCACCCCGCGTTGGATGGCCGCATTCTCGGCCGGCAGCCCAAAGGCATCCCAACCCATCGGATAAAGAACATTGTAGCCACGCGCGCGGCGGAAACGTGCCGTTACATCGCCCAGCGTGTAGTTGCGGACATGGCCCATATGGATATTGCCCGAAGGGTAGGGGAACATCTCCAATACGAAGTAGTCCGGCTTTTCGTTCGGCGCGGGCGTGGCGAACACCTGTTGTTCTTCCCACGTGGCTTGCCATTTGGCTTCGGCTTCGCGGGCATTGTAGCGGGTCGGCTGGAGGCTCATGCTAGCGCCCCATCTGAGCAACGCGCAGCTGCCGCGCGCGCGTGAGAACGGTATCTTCTAACTTATGCGCCATTGCTGTGTTGCTGGCGGCATCTACCCAGTTGCCCTCGGCATCTTTCTCTTGGCGAAAGACAGAAATTTTGAGGCTATCTGCGCGCAATTGCCGATCCAGAATCAGCGCATTGACTTTAAAACGCTCACCCGGTGCTTGCGGATCTTCGTACCAATCGGTCAGGATGACACCACCCCACGGATCCGCCGACGCAAGCGGCAGGAAGGTGAGGGTGTCGAGCGTCGCACGCCAGAGGAAACTGTTCACGCCCAACGGGTTTTTACCTGCTTCTTTGTCTTTCTCGGCAACGCCGCCCAGCACCATGCCCTCATCACCCGTCAGCTTGCCAACCCGTGCACGACGACGGTCTTCATAGGTTTTTGGGTAGGAAGTATCGCTGTCTTGTGTCGGAAGCAACGAGTCGCATGCCGTGAGGGTAGCGAAACAAAACAGCGCCAGAATGGCCGTGCGAGGGGAGAGAGAAAGATGCATGGTAGAACCGTGTTAGAGTGAACGCCTGCACTCTAACGCCAGCCTTAGAATTTGCAAGGCTGATAGCGTATTGCTTCGGGGAGTTTTCTCCCGACAAGCAAAAAGGGCGACCCTTGCGAGCCGCCCTTTCCGTTAGACAGTATCCAACGTGCTTAGAAAGCAACCTGGGTACCGAGGAGAACCACGGTGCCTTGGTTGTCGTTCGCCGTACCGTTAGCGTCGAAGTCGTAGAAGCTGACTTCAGCGTATGGGGTCAGGCCTGGAGCGAGTTTGTAGTCTGCGCCCAGAACAACGTTAGAGAAATCGTTGTCAACGCCACCGGTTTCGTAGGTGGAGTCGATGTAGGTAGCCGACAGGCCAACTGGGCCAGCTGCGTAGCCGAGACCAGCGGTCCAGTAGTTGGACTCGTCACCAGCGGTGCCGTTGTCGGTAACTTTACCGTACGAACCAGCCAGCGAGAAGCCTTGATAGCCAACCATACCACCGAAGTTCCAACCGTTGATGTCGAGGTTAGAAGCAGCAGCGCCGGCGTTGCCGGTCTCGTAGGTACCAGCAAGACCCAGCTTGTAGCCACCGTTGAAGGTGGTTTCGTAGGTCAGGCCCAGATCTACAACGTCTTGCAGGCCGGTGGTGCTGGTTGCGTTAGCAACTTGACCGCGGTTGTTGACGTTTGGGGTGTAGCTTACGCCAGCTTGGAAGCCTGCGTATTTTGGGGTGTAGTACGAGATCTTCGTTGCGTTGTAGGTCGACTCATCGCCAACGAGGGTGTACGCACCATGCTCAGAGGTCAGCTTCGAAGTCGTTTGGAAGCTAGCGCCCATTGGTACAGCAGCGCCTGCAGCACCGGTGTTCAGACCGGTCGTCAGGAACTGGCTCCACGAACCGTTGATACCGCCGGTAGCAACTGCAACCGTCGAAGCATCGATACGCTGGGTAGCTGCAACGGATTTGTTGCCGCCCATTTCAACGCGACCGAAACCACCTTCGAGGTAGGTGAAGGTACGCGAAGCGTTTGCACCTTGGTTGTTCTGGTCGTTGGTGATGTCAGCTTGCAGATCAATCTGAGCACCATAGCCAAGACCGGAAGCGGTTTTGCCATCTACTTTTACAACGAGGGTGTTGTCGTTGCGGAAAGCAGTTTTGCTACGGGTAGCATCGTTATCGTCGTTGATCATGCCCGCTTGGAAGTCAGAGAAGCCACCAAGGGTTACTTTTGGAGTCTCAGCCGAAGCTGCTGTTGCCAGCAATGCCGCGCCTACGAGCCCAGTCGTACCAAGAAGAATTTTTTTCATGATTTGGGTTCCTTTTTTAATGAAACAAAATGTAACTCTAAACACAGCGTCTTGCAGACATAAGGTCTAGAGCACCCTATTGATGAACACGCCGCATTGCCCGGAACAGACAAAGAAGCGTATTCCACGTGCCCATTTATTAGTGGCTCCCACCCGTGAAGCAACATCCCCCAAGCAAAATCTACCCGGCGCCCCTCCTTTCTACCCCTCCTGTTGCTAAATTGACACAAGTGGCATTCTGGCCATTCTGCGCCGCCTATTTTGCTGGACTCTGTTTATAAGCGATTGTAATATATGGTTATGGACACAGAACCTCAAGCGCTTGGCAGTCTTGCCACACGGTATGCAACCCTGCAACAGCAGTGTTTGCAGCCTGAATCCATTGGCTCGCTGCATGCTGGCGTCGTGACAGGGGGGACGCCGCCACGACTGGTTGGTGTCAGCAAGGGACAGCCTGCTGCCCTGATTGAAGCCGCGATTGCCCTTGGGTTGCGGGACTTTGGCGAGAATCGCGTGCAGGAAGCCCATCAGAAATGGCCCGCGATTCGTATGCAACACCCACAGGTAAGGCTGCACCTGATTGGGGCGCTGCAATCGAACAAAGCCGCCGACGCCGTCGCCCTGTTTGATGTGATCCAGACCATCGACCGCCCTAAAATTGCCGAGGCCATCGCCAGCGCCATGGCAGCACAGGGCAAGTCGCCCTCCTTGCTTATTCAGGTGAATGTTGGGGAAGAGCCCCAGAAAGCCGGTGTCCTGCCGCGCGATCTACCCGCGCTTTTGTCTTGCTGCGCAGGGCTGAACCTAACGATTGATGGGCTAATGTGTGTACCACCCGCCGGACAAAATCCCGCGCCGCACTTCGCCCTGATGGCAAAGCTTGCTGCGCGGCATGGGCTGCACGAGCTGAGCATGGGCATGAGCGGCGACTTCCCTACGGCTATCCGCATGGGCGCAACGATGGTTCGGGTCGGAACGGCACTGTTTGGAGAGCGGCACTAGCGGCTAGCCAATGCCCATGCCTGGCTTTTCGACATACACCGGCACATGATGGTAGTTGAACTTTCCCTGATAATCGTTGGCCATCGCCCGTGTTTTTACAAGGGTCTTCTGAGTGATATGTGGGCGATGGGTCTGGTGCATCACCATCAGGCTGGTGGCGAAGTCATACTTTTTCCCCGTCAGCAACGAGCTGTCATATAGCTTAAGGGCGTCATCACCCGAATACCGCTTACCGGTGCTATCCCAAAGGGCGACTAATTCCCCCCGCGCTAATTCCCCGGCATATTCCTGTCGTAAATGTTGCTGATGTCGATCCATCGCGCCTTCCTCCCTAAAAAAGGAGTAGATGAGATCCTGCCCCACGGATTTATGCATAAACCGGCTCAGGTTCAGGTTGAGCTGCGGCTGATCGCTCGACTTCTCCATGACATGAATGGCTTTGCCACCCTTCCTGAGAAGCTGGGCGCAGGCGGCAAAAATCTCTGCGCGCCCCTCTGGGTGCTTTATGTGATGCCCAAAGGCATTGAGTACATTGCTGCTAACCACATAATCAAACGGCCCTTCGCCATCGGCCAGCGCCTGATTGGCCGCGTCCAGGCTCAGCGGGCGATGCTCAAGTGTGAAATGCGAAAAGCCGCCGCCGAGCTGTGGCGCCAGCTTTAGCACCAGATCCCGATAAGGAAGCCCTGCGCCACCAATAAAGGCCAGCTTCATATCGCCAAAAATCGTTGTGTCGTATTTTTTAAAAGCGCGTCGCGCATTTCATTGGAGTCGCCGTGTGAGGTACGCTCAACATAGCCCTTCTCGTCAATCTGATAAACGGGCCGGTTGTTATCGTTGGTATAAAATAGCGTGATTAGGTTCGCAATCAGGGGGTTTCCCTCGCCACCGTTTTTAGGAAGCTTGTAATTCTGCCGATCCCATGTTTGCGAATAATGGTCGTCTAGCGCGTAATAAAAGCCATAGGTGTCGGCATCGAGCAGCATTGTCTCCGGCGGGTAGGTGACGTCTTTCTCTTGAGCCACGATGAAATGTTTGTCGGTTTTGGTGAACCCCGCGATCTGGTCAATCAGCTCCTGTTTCTCGCCTGCAAAGCTGTTGAGGGCAGCCTCGACCAGGCATCCATAAAGCTGGGTGGGGCCATCGGCGCGTGCTTTTGCGTCTTGTATGAGCGGGGGGAGCATTTCTTTTACCCGGTTCAGGCGATCGGCAAACGTGCCAGAGCCCTCCTGAAGTATGCCGAGTACTTCTTCCTGAATAGCCAGTATCCGGGTTTTTGTATCCAGCCTGTCGGTCGCTAACATCTTATTTTTATAGCAGCCACAGATTAAAATACCGTTAAGGAGTGCGGTGAGGCTTGCTTATAGAATCTGATGGGTGCTGGATTCCTTTAGAAATGGCAGCATTTGTGCGCGCTGATAGGCCTCGCTGGCGGATGGGACACTCTTTCCATAGAGGTCTAGCAGGAGGCGGTTGCGTGTGGACAGGGTGCTGGCGCGCTCCTCGGCAGAGGGAACGGCCATAGACTGTGCGTCACGCGCGAGTTGAGCGTAGTGCGCCGTATCGAGCAATTGTGAAGACTGCGCAAGACTGGCGACCTGCACTTCATCTGCCACCGCGGCTTGCTGCTGCGCGACCTGTACCGTGCTGGCCGCGCTTGTGGGCAATGCCTCTCCCGAGAGGGCGGCATAGACGGTGCTGGCCACGCTGTTGCCTGTGGCCTCGGTAAAAATTTCGTTGGCGAGGCTGGCGATAAACCCGATCGGCCCCCCGAACAACAGGCCACCCGCCAGCTTGGAGGCAACCGATGGCTTGGCCGCGCCGCCATCTTCCATCAGGTCTGAAAGAAGGGGGTCACGGCATCGAGGACATCGTCCAGCCCAAGCCCGTTTTCCCCGAAAAAGTTGCTGCCGGTGCTATCCGGCGTAATCGTAATACGCGTTGCCGTCGCGCTGCTAACGGGGAGGGTGGGGCTAACGGTGGTGACTGTGCTCATCATGCATCAGAGGAATGCAAGCGCCGTGCCAGATGCGGCTTTTGCCGCGCATAGGTGCGGTTTTAGAAGCTGTTAATGGCCGAGACCAGCGCTTCTGCCGTAGCTACCAGCTGCTGCGCCGAGCGGCGCTCTTTCTCATTCTCTGCTGCGCCTAATGCACCACGGGCAGCGTTTAGCGCATCGACGGCATCGTCGATGCTGATATCGTCCAGATCCTGAATATGGTCGGAAAGCAGCGTGGTGCCGCTGGGCGAAACATCGGCATAGCCTGCAGCCGCAAAGAAGCGGCGGCGCTGGCCATCGGGCATATGTACCTTGATTGGCCCTGGACGCAGCATCGAAAAGAATGGCGCGTGCTGCGGCAGGGCACCAAAGTCACCTTCAGCACCGGGAACCTCAACCATCGTCACATGTTCGTCGAACACCGTGGCGGCAGGAGAGATAATTTGCAGATGGAAGGCGTTGCTCATGGCGTCCTTGAACTCCGGGCGTTAGTTGCTGTTCAGTTCTTTGGCTTTCTCGATCGCTTCTTCGATGCTGCCGACAAGGTAGAATGCTGCTTCTGGCAGGTCATCATACTCACCCGCAACAATCGCCTTGAACGAGGCAATCGTATCTTTCAGCTTCACGTATTTGCCGGGCTTGCCGGTGAATACCTCGGCCACGTGGAACGGCTGGCTGAGGAAGCGCTGGATTTTACGGGCACGGGCAACGGTGAGTTTGTCTTCTTCCGACAGCTCATCCATCCCGAGGATCGCGATGATATCCTGCAGCGATTTGTAGGTTTGCAGGACACGCTGAACGTCACGCGCTACCTGATAGTGCTCTTCACCCACGATGGCTGGCGACAGCATCCGCGAGGTGGAATCCAGCGGATCGACCGCAGGGTAAATCCCGAGCTCGGCGATCTGACGGTTGAGTACGGTGGTTGCGTCCAGGTGGGCAAAGGAGGTTGCCGGTGCGGGATCGGTCAAATCATCCGCCGGTACATAAACCGCCTGTACGGAAGTAATCGACCCTTTTTTGGTCGAGGTGATTCGCTCCTGCATCTGCCCCATCTCGGTAGACAGCGTTGGCTGGTAACCTACCGCGGACGGGATACGACCGAGCAGCGCGGATACTTCGGAACCTGCTTGTGTGAAACGGAAGATGTTATCTACGAAGAACAGAACGTCCTGCCCTTGCTGATCACGGAAATATTCTGCCTGCGTCAGACCGGTCAGCGCCACACGCGCACGTGCTCCTGGAGGCTCATTCATTTGGCCGTAAACGAGAGCTACTTTGGATTTTTCTGGCTCTTCAAGGTTGATAACGCCCGACTCCATCATCTCGTGATAGAGATCGTTCCCCTCGCGGGTACGCTCACCAACGCCGGCAAATACGGAGTAGCCACCATGGCCTTTGGCGATGTTGTTAATCAGCTCCATGATGAGGACGGTTTTACCCACACCCGCACCACCGAAGAGACCAATTTTACCACCCTTCGCATACGGTGCGAGCAAATCGATCACTTTAATGCCGGTCTCAAGAATCTCATCGTCCGTGGATTGGTCAACGAGGGCAGGGGCCTCGGCGTGGATGGGCGCAAGCTGCTTGGTGTTGACGGGGCCACGCTCATCAATCGGCTCACCGATGACGTTCATGATGCGGCCCAGCGTTTCCATACCAACCGGCACGGAGATTGGTGCACCGGTATCCGTTACAGATGCGCCGCGGGTAACACCGTCCGTGGCGTCCATCGCAATGGCGCGCACGGCGTTTTCACCCAGATGCTGCGCGGTTTCGAGCACGAGACGGCGACCATCAACGGTCATCTCCAGCGCGTTGAGGATCGCTGGGAGCTGGCCTTCCGGAAAGCGTACATCGACCACCGGGCCAATGACCTGCGTCACCGTGCCGCCGAGGGCGGCCTGGGTTGCGGGGATTTTCTTTTTTACTGCGGCCATGATGGTCTCCTATGTCCTTAAATTGCTTCTGCGCCGGAGATGATTTCGATCAACTCGCGGGTGATGTTGGCTTGGCGGGTACGGTTGTATTTGAGGGTCAGCTTCTTAATCATCTCACCCGCGTTTTTGGTGGCGTTTTCCATCGCATTCATTTGTGCGCCATAGAACCCGGCATTATTCTCGAGCAGTGCGGAGAATAGTTGCATGGCAAAGTTGCGCGGCAGGATGTCCGCAAGGATTTCTTCTTCCGACGGCTCGTAGTCATACGGAACCGTTGTCCCTTCACCGCCACCGCGAATCTCCAGCGGCATCAGCTGCTGGAAGGTGACGACTTGCGAGATGGCAGACTTAAACTGATTGTATAGCAGGGTTACGCGATCGATTTCCCCGGCGTTGATTTCTTTCAGCACGTCCTGCGCAATGGCTTCGGCCATGTTGTAATTGGTGTTCTTAGCGATGTCGGTGCGGCTGCCGATCATCAGGGATTTATATTCGCCCAGCCAGTCACGCGCTTTGCGGCCGACGGTATAGAGCTTCACGGTTTTTCCCTGCTCCTGCATCGCCCGGATGTGCTTGCGTGCAGCGCGAACGATCGAAGAGTTAAACGCGCCAGAGAGGCCACGATCTGCGGTTACCACAATCAGCAACTCCACCTGATCGCGCCCGGTGCCGGCCAGTAAGACCGGCAAATTGGCCTGTCCTTCTGCTGCGGTTGCCAGCCGTGCCAGCATGGCGCTCATTTCCAAGGCATAAGGACGTGCGGCTTCGGCAGCCTCACGCGCGCGGCGCAGCTTGCTGGCCGCGACCATCTTCATCGCCTTGGTGATCTTCTGCGTCGATTTGACGCTTTTGATCCGGACTTTGAGATCCTTTAAGCTAGGCATGTGGGTTCCTTAGACGAGACGCTTTTTAACAGCAGCAATGGCTTCTTTGAGGGCCGCTTCGCTCTCATCCGTCAGTTTTTCATCGTTGCGGATGGTTTCAAGCAGCGTTTTGCCCGTGCGCAGCGAGCGCAGCAGTTCGTCCTCGAAGGTGCGGATCTGGTTCATCGGCAGATCATCCAGCAGACCCTTCACCCCAGCGTAAATCACGCAGACCTGCTCTTCCATTTGCAGCGGCGAGTATTGCGGCTGCTTGAGCAGCTCGGTCAGGCGCTGACCACGGGAAAGCAGTTTTTGGGTTGCCGCATCGAGGTCGGAGCCGAACTGGGCGAAGGCCTCCATCTCGCGGAACTGGGCGAGGTCGAGCTTAATGGTACCGGCGACTTGTTTCATCGCTTTTACCTGAGCGGCGGAACCCACGCGCGATACCGACAGACCGACGTTTACCGCTGGGCGCACGCCTTTGTAGAACAGTTCGGTCTCAAGGAAGATCTGGCCATCGGTGATCGAGATCACGTTGGTCGGAATATAAGCCGACACGTCACCGGCCTGCGTCTCAATGATGGGCAGCGCGGTGAGGGAACCTGCGCCCTTGTCGTCGCTCATCTTAGCTGCGCGCTCAAGCAGGCGGGAATGCACGTAGAACACATCGCCCGGATAGGCCTCGCGCCCTGGAGGGCGGCGAAGAAGCAGGGACATCTGACGATAGGCAACCGCCTGCTTCGACAAATCATCGTAAATGATGAGGGCGTGTTTACCGTTATCACGGAACCACTCACCCATCGCGCAGCCAGAATATGGCGCAAGGTATTGCAACGGCGCAGGCTCGGACGCCGTCGCCGCCACCACGATGGTGTATTTCAGTGCGCCGGTTTCTTCGAGTTTTTTCACCACTTGCGCCACGGTCGAGCGTTTTTGACCAATCGCGACATAGACGCAGAACAGCTTTTTGCCATCGACATCGTTCTCGTGGGCGGCTTTCTGGTTGAGGATGGTGTCGATCGCAATCGCGGTTTTACCGGTCTGGCGGTCACCAATGATCAGCTCGCGCTGGCCACGGCCAACAGGGACGAGGGCATCGATGGATTTAATGCCGGTCTGCACAGGCTCATGCACCGATTTACGGTAAACGATGCCGGGCGCTTTTACTTCAACGCGGCTACGCTCTTTGGTTTTGATTGGGCCTTTGCCATCGATTGGATTGCCCAGCGGATCTACTACGCGGCCCAGCATTTCAGGGCCAACCGGCACATCCACAATCGCACCGGTACGCTTAACGCTGGTGCCCTCTTTTACGCCGGTATCGCTACCGAAAATTACCACCCCGACGGAATCCGTCTCAAGGTTCAGCGCCATGCCTTTGAGGCCGCCATCGAACTCGACCATCTCACCCGCCTGTACGTTTTCCAGGCCGTAGACGGTAGCAATCCCATCCCCGACGGAAACAACGCGGCCCACTTCGGCCATGCTCGTCGTGTCGGCAAGACCCGAGATCTGCGCTTTTAGAATGTCTGAAATTTCTGAAGGCCGAATTTCCATGAATGACTCCTGATATCCTTAATGGGTAATAGCGGACGCAAGCATTTGCGTGCGCATCGTGTTTAAAGCACCCGCGAGGGTGGCATCGAGTTTCAGCGAACCAAGCTGAACGGAAAGGCCGCCCAACACTGCTTCGTCCTGCACCAGTTTGATGGCAACGGTTTTCCCTGTCGCACGGGCAAGCGCTTCGCTGAGCTGTTTCTGAATAGCGTCGGAAAGGGGACGAGCGCTGGTGACCACTGCGACCAGTTCACCGCGATGCGCGGTCAGCTGACGCTGCAAAATATCGGCCACTTCCGGAAGCAATTGTGCGCGGCCACCTTCAGCCAGAACACCCAAGGCACGCAACGCAACAGCATCGCCCGTTCCGGCAAGGGTAGTAAGAATGTCGGCTTTCGTGTCGCGGCTGACCAGCGGGCTGTTTAGCGCGACGCGCAGGGGCGTGTTTTCGCGCACTGCTGCTGCCAGCGCTGTCAGCTCGGCCACGATGGTGTCTTCTTTGCCCGCTTCCAGCGCCTCAGCGAAGATAGCGGTCGCGTAGCGGCGAGCGATGAGTAATGCGTCTGTATGGTTTGTAGCCAAGGAATCCCGTGTGTTTGTTAGTGTTTTTTACGCGTGCTGATAGCATCAGCCCCTTTTGCGCGCGGAATCTATGGGCAGGGGACGCGGGATGCAAGTGGTTTTTTTGGGAGGAGCTTTTTGCTAAAAAAGGCCGCCACATCTTGCGACGTGACGACCTGACGGGAATTTTTGACGGGGATTTGTTGTCATGGCATGCAAGCCTATTTCAACATGCTTAAATTCCATTGACCCATATATCCATAGGACCAGCAATGTTCTGAATAAGTCCCTCCTCCAAATGTATATGCCGCTTTTTGGCCGGATGAAGGAAGTGATTGCTATCGTATAAAAAAACGCAAAATCTCTTCTTTATAACTTATTTCAGGCACCCCGTGTGGACGGTTCGGTTAAATTAGCATCTTGTTGATTTGCATTCTTTATTTATCTTTTGTGGAGATAAATTCGGCGTACGGAGGGGCTAGGCCTCTTCCTCTGCCCAGATGGCATTTTTGATTTTGCTGCGCATGTTCTGGTGGGCGGCGAGTTCTTCGCTGGTGGGCGGGAATTCACGCAGGGGGATATCGGTATGGCCGGTAAAGCCAATGGCGGTGGAGTCGCTGCCCTGTCCGTCGGCACCCGCGATATCGGAGGATGACGGCTCGACCATCAGGCTGGCCTGACGGCCTCCTTTCAGTTCGAGATATACATCGGCAAGCAGTTCGGCATCGAGCAGGGCGCCGTGCTTGGTGCGGCTGGTGAGGTCGATGCTGAAGCGCTTGCAGAGCGCATCGAGGTTCGCCGGGGAGCCGGGAAACATTTTGCGCGCAATCAGCACTGTATCGGTCGCGCGCTCGAAATCAATCAGCGGGAGCCCCAACGTATCGAGTTCTGCATTCAGGAATTTCAGGTCAAACCCGGCATTGTGGATCACCAGCGGTGAATTCCCGATGAATTCGAGAAACGAGCGCGCCACGGTTTTAAACAACGGCTTGTCTTTCAGGAACTCGGCGGAAAGGCCGTGGATGTTTTCGGCCTCACGCGGCATGTCGCGCTCAGGGTTCAGGTAAGTGTGAAAATGGTTTCCGGTGCGAATGTGGCTATGCAACTCGACACAGCCTATCTCTACCAGCCGGTGTCCGGAATGGGGGTCGAGACCCGTAGTCTCGGTATCAAGGACAATTTCACGCATGCGATAGTGTTAACCGCATACCCGGCGCATCGCCAGCATTTTGTGCTTAGTAGAAAAAGCCGCGTGTCTGCCGCCGATGGTTCGAGCGTTTATGCTGCTTCCATCGCTTCGGCCAGTACGTGGGCGCGCAGGGCGGGAGTGACTTCGGGCGTAATGCCATGCCATTGACTGAAGGCATGTTGCGCCTGATAAAGCAGCATGCCAACCCCATCTACGGTAGGGTGGTTGCGCGCGCGGGCTTTCCTGAGCAGCTCGGTTTCAAGCGGCGCATAGACAATATCGTGGACAGCCGCCGTGACGGGAAGTGCATCCAGCGTCAGGTCAAGCGCATCTTGTCCTTGCATACCCAAACTGGTGGTGTTGACGAGCAACGTTGCTTCGCTCAGCGCTTCGTTTCGTACTTCCCATGGCAGTGCGGCGATGTTGAATTTATCGGCCAGCGCTTTCGCGGTTTCTTCGGTACGGTTAATAAGCGTGATGGATGTTGCGCCTGCATCCTGAAGGGCGACGATGGCCGCACGGGTTGCACCGCCGGCCCCCAGCAGCATGACGTTTTTGAGGTAGGGGGTAAGATCGCCCAGCCCTTCACGCAGGTTGGTGATGAAGCCGTACGCATCGGTATTGGTGCCGGTCAGCACCCCGTTATCGTTGATGATGGTATTGATAGCACCGATACGCTGTGCAGTGGCATCATACTGATCCACATGGTTCATCACTTCCTGTTTGTGCGGAATGGTGACGTTGACTCCCCGCCAATTTTTGCTGCGCATATGCCCGATGGTCTGACGCAACCGCGATGGTTTAGTGGTGAACAGTTTGTATTCCGCCGCGATCGCATATTGCGCAATCCAGTAACTATGGATGCGTGGGCTTAGTGAGTGCGACGTGGGGTAGCCGATCAGTCCGGTAATGGTCGTCATGTTTTATTCTGTCCGATTCAGGTGGTTAATATCTTCCAGCGTAATGTCTGCCGCTGCATCGACTTCTGTTGCCGCACGGCGCTTATCGACCTGACGCTGACGGTATTGGATAATGAGCGTTGCGGTTTCCTCGACCGAGCGACGGGTAACATCTATCACCGGCCAGCCTTGTCCGCGAAATAATTTTTTAGACGCGTCGATTTCCTCGCGTACGCGCTCTTCATTTACATAGTCGGTGCGCGCTTCCTGATTCATGGCAGCCATCCGCGTCAGGCGGATATCAATCAGCCGTTCCTGCCCGATGGTCAGCCCGACCACCAGCGGTTGCTTCAGATTGGTAAGGTTGTCTGGCAGTGGGCAGTTAGGAACATACGGCACGTTCGCTGCTTTATATCCGCGATAGGCAAGGTAAATACAGGTAGGCGATTTACTGGTGCGTGATGGGCCGACAATGACAATATCTGCCTGCTCTAACTGCCAGGTTGCCTGTCCGTCGTCATGCTCAAGGGCAAAGTTGATTGCCTCCATCCGCGCAAAATAATCTTCGGACAGTTCATATTGTGCGCCAGCATTGCCGGAGGCTTCCTGATCGAGGTAATTGGCAAATTCACGAATCGTATGGCCCAGCACAGAAATGCAGGGAAGGCCGCGCTTTCCACAGGCTTGTCGTAATATCTCGCGCATTTCAGGGTCAATAAGCGTAAACAGAACCATGCCCGGATGGGTATCGAGGTTGGCGATCATCTTTTCCAACTGCCCTTTGGTTCTTACCAGCGACCAGACATGCTCTTCTGCCGCAACATGGTCGAATTGCACAAGGCTGGCACGCGCGACGCTGGAAACCGTCTCGCCGGTTGAGTCAGAAACAAGATGGAGATGGAAGCGTTTCATCGAGCCTTCAAAGGGGTGTGGAAAACCGGTGCATGAATTTGGGGTTATCCCCCTCTATCGCGAATAGTCGAAAGTTGCCAGCATTCGCTTCTTTGATATCCCCATACTCGTCCCATGTTCTTTGGATTGTTCCATTTGAACTGTGATAACTGGGGATAGAATTGTTTTTACCGCTCTTAGCAAAAAAGAAACTCTTTTTATTTTTTGTGCGGTTACAACACTCATCGACAAAGTTGTCATGAGGGTGCTAGGTAAGAAGAATTCGGTACATTGACGGGGATCTATCTGTATGGGAAAAGAATCCCCGCTGTACCCCCTACCTACTACCTTCACTATCATTCTTATTTATATTCTTTAAGTATAAGAAGGGAAAAGGATAACTCGATGTCCAAGGAAAAAATCCTCATTGCCGCGCTGAAAGGTATCGCAGGCGAACGGGTTCCATTTTGGTTTATGCGTCAGGCAGGTCGCTACCTTCCTGAATATAAGCGCGTACGTGCCAGCACGAAGGGATTCCTTGATTTATGCTTCACGCCTGAGAAGGCAGCGGAAGTTACCTTACAGCCCTTACGGCGCTTCCATATGGATGGTGCTATTTTGTTTTCAGACATTCTGGTTATTCCTCACGGTCTTGGTGCCAATGTTGCCTTTGCAGAAGGTGAGGGGCCAATCGTCGAGGTTTGCGACACGCGTGAAAAAATCATGGCTCTCGATCTTTCAACCGTACGAACAAAACTTGCACCGGTTGCAGAGACCGTACGGCTGGTAAAAGAAAGCCTGCCAGAGGAAGCAACGCTTATTGGCTTTGCAGGTGGGCCATGGACAGTTGCTTGCTACATGCTTCAGGGGCGCTCTGGTAAAGAGTTTGCTGCTGCACGTGCCTTTGCCATTCGTGAGCCACGTCTCATGCAGCGATTGATCGATACCTTGACGGAAGCAACGATTGATTACCTGCGCATGCAGATCGATGCCGGCGCAGAAGCTATCCAGATTTTTGACAGTTGGGCTGGGTTGCTGACGCCGGATCAGTTTGCGTTATGGGTAACGGCTCCGACGCAAAAAATTGTAGAAGCGCTGAATAAATCCCATCCGCATATTCCGATTATCGGTTTTGCAAAAGGGGCTGCATTGCAACTTAAACCCTATGCTCAGCAAACCGGCGTTAATTGTATTGGCGTTGACCAGCAAACTTCGATGGAATTTGCATTGCATTGCCGCACCAACCCACTTCAGACGGTACAGGGAAACCTTGATCCACTGCTGATGGCGTTCGATCGCGATGAAGCCTTGCGACAGACCGAAGCCATTTTAAAAAGTCTTGGTAATATGCCTGCCGTGTTTAACGTTGGCCATGGATTTATTCCTGAAACACCGATTGAAAATGTCGAAGCGGTTTCAGAGTTCGTCCGGGCATGGCGGCGCTGATGCCCTTTATTTCTCCGCACACAAAAACAGCGATTGTGCTGTTTAACCTGGGTGGCCCGGATACACCGGAAGCCGTGCAGCCGTTTTTGTATAACCTGTTTAATGACCCTGCGATTATCGGGTTGCCCTGGCCGTTTCGTGGCATGTTAGCATCGTTTATTTCGCGTCGGAGAGCGCCGATCGCACAGGGAATTTATGAAGAATTGGGTGGAAAATCCCCGATTTTTGAAAATACCCAGCTTCAGGCAACGGCACTTCAGTCGAGCTTGAGCGGCCACGGCAAGGTAGAAGTTTTTATCGCCATGCGCTATTGGCATCCACGCGCAGAAGACGTGGTAAAAGAGGTAAAAAATTACAATCCCGATCATGTTATTTTGCTGCCACTTTATCCGCAATTTTCAACAACAACGACAGGATCTTCGCTGGCTGAATGGAAACAGCTCGCTGCTGCAGAAGGTCTGAATGTCCCAACCAGTGCGGTTTGTTGCTATGCAACCCAGCCGGATTATATCAAGGCACAGGCACAGTTGTTGCGCACCTACTACAAAGAAGCAGAGGGATTTGGAACGCCGCGCATCCTGTTTTCAGCGCATGGGCTACCAGAAAAAATCATTCGCAAAGGAGATCCCTACCAGTCACAGATCGAGGCCTCTACAGAAGCCATTATGCAGGCTCTGGGGATTGCCGGGGCGGATTATGTCAATTGCTATCAATCACGCGTCGGGCCAATGAAATGGATCGGCCCCTCTACCACCGATGAATTAGAGCGTGCAGGAAAAGATGGTCGCCCCGTGGTATTGGTGCCTATCTCGTTTGTTTCGGAACATTCTGAAACGCTGGTCGAGCTTGATATCGAATATGCTGAACTCGCCTATGAACATGGAATTAACCACTATTACCGCGTGCCGACAGTCTCAACCCATGCGCATTTTATTGCGGCTCTTTCTGATATGTGCCTACGTGCCACGGAAGAAAAAACGACCTCTGACACGGGCTGGCGCATGTGCGGAAAAGAATGGAAACGCTGCGGCTGCCGATAACAGAATTTAAAAAGATTTTGAAAGAGTGACGTATGAATCTGTATTTTCTTGCTAAAACACTTCATATTATCAGCATGACGGCATGGATGGCCGGCATGTTTTACCTGCCGCGTCTGTTTGCCTATCATGCGGATGCCGCGGTTGGGTCTGACCTGTCGGAGCAGTTTAAAATCATGGAGCGGCGCCTGTTGCGCGTGATTATCAATCCGGCAATGATCCTGACCTTCGTGTTTGGCGGATGGCTGTTGGCACAAACAGACTTTGGGCGTCCCCTGCACTGGTTCGATGCAAAATTCGCGCTGGTACTGGTGTTGGCCGGACTGCACGGATTTTTTGCAAGAACGCGTAAAAAACTCGCACGGGATGAACGCCCAAGAAGTGCCCGTTTTTATAAAATAATCAATGAGATGGTCACGCTGGTATTTATGGCTATTGTGGTGTTGGTGGTATTCAAGCCGTTTTAGTTCAGAAAGCGCTGAGATCATTAAATCCACTTGACCTTATTGCATAAATCGCTATAACTGGGGCTGCTTCGTTCGAAGCTTCTGGCCGCGCGGCGCACCAGCGCCTCTGCTTTTGCGCGACAGATTTTCCGCCCCCTTATCTTATTTATCCCCACACGGAGTGTGCATGAAACTGCAAGACATCAAACGCAAGAAACCTAATGAGCTGCTTGAAATGGCGGAGAGCATGGGGATTGAGAATCCGAGCCAGTTGCTCAAGCAGGAGATGGTCTTTACCATCCTGAAAAAAATGGCGGAAGATGGCACCGAGATCACCGGTGAAGGGGTGATTGAGGTATTGCAGGACGGGTTTGGCTTCCTGCGCTATCCGGAAGCAAACTACCTTGCCGGTCCCGATGACATTTATGTGCCGACGGCGATTGTAAAACGCCTTGGCCTGCGTACCGGCGATACGGTCGAAGGCGTGTTGCGCGCACCGAAAAACGAAGAACGCTATTTTGCCATTGCAGAAGTAAAGCAGGTGAATTTTGAGCCGGTTGAGAGCCTTCGCCACCGTCTTGCGTTTGAGAACCTGACGCCGCTTTATCCAGAGCAGCGCCTGAAAATGGAATATCTCGACCCCACCAAAAAAGACGACATGACCAAGCGGGTGATCGACCTAGTCGCCCCACAGGGTAAGGGGCAGCGGACATTGATTGTTGCGCCGCCGCGCACCGGTAAAACGGTCGTGATGCAGAATATTGCGCATGCGATTACCACTAACCATCCAGAATGTTACCTCATGGTGCTGCTGATTGATGAGCGCCCCGAGGAGGTGACCGACATGGCGCGTAGCGTGAAGGGTGAAGTGGTCAGCTCGACCTTCGATGAGCCTGCGACCCGCCACGTGCAACTGGCTGAAATGGTGATCGAAAAAGCCAAGCGGCTGGTAGAACATAAAAAGGATGTCGTGATCCTGCTCGATTCCATCACCCGTCTGGGCCGTGCCTACAACACCGTGGTGCCGTCATCGGGTAAAGTGCTGACCGGGGGTGTGGATGCCAACGCATTGCAGCGTCCGAAGCGCTTCTTCGGTGCGGCGCGGAATATCGAATTCGGCGGCTCGCTGACCATCATTGCTACCGCGCTGATCGAGACCGGCTCGCGGATGGATGAGGTGATCTTCGAGGAATTCAAAGGAACCGGCAACTCTGAGATCGTGCTGGATCGTAAGCTCTCCGACAAGCGCGTCTTCCCGGCGATGGACATTACCAAGTCCGGTACGCGTAAGGAAGACCTGCTCTACGAAAAAGGCGACCTTGCGAAAGTCTGGATGCTGCGCAAAATCCTCAACCCAATGGGGCCAATGGATGCGATGGAGTTCCTCATCGACAAAATGAAGGACACCAAGAGCAACGACGAATTCTTTAACCGAATGAATTCCTAACCGCTGGTGACTTGCTTCGCGTGGTGGGGGTCGTGTGCCAATCGCGCTCGCGGAACTGGCTTGCCATCGTGCGTCCGGTGTGATTAAACCTCGCCTCAAATACCATCGCTTTCCAAGGGAGCTCTCCATGCAGAATCGTAAGAAAATCGGCCTTGTCGGGGCTGGCAATATTGGCGGAACGCTAGCACATCTTGCGGCGCTCAAGGAATTGGGCGATGTGGTGCTGTTCGACGTGGTCGAAGGCCTGCCGCAGGGCAAGGCGTTGGATATTTCGCAATCGCTGGCCGTTGAGAAATGCGACGCCCGCGTGACGGGAACCAATAGTTATGAAGACCTGAAAGGTTCCGACGTGGTGATTGTCACCGCCGGTATCGCCCGTAAGCCAGGCATGAGCCGCGATGATCTCGTGAACACCAATACCAGTATCATTTCGACGGTGGCAGAGAACCTCAAACAATTCTGCCCAAATGCCTTTGTGATCGTGATCACCAACCCGCTCGATGCGATGGTGTGGGTAATGCAGCAAAAAACCGGCTTCGACCCGAAAAAAGTCGTCGGCATGGCGGGTGTGTTGGACTCGGCGCGCTTCTCGCACTTCCTCGCGGAAGAATTCAAGGCGTCGCATAAAGATGTTACGACGTTCGTACTCGGCGGCCATGGCGATACCATGGTGCCGGTTGAGAGCTACTCGACCGTGGCCGGAATTCCGGTGCCCGACCTGATTAAAATGGGTTGGACGAGCCAGGAGAAAATGGACAAAATCGTGCAGCGCACCCGTGACGGTGGCGCGGAGATCGTGGGCCTGCTGAAAACCGGCTCGGCGTTCTACGCGCCTGCGGCCAGTGCGATCATGATGGCGACTGCCTACCTGAAAGACCAGAAGCGCCTGCTGCCATGTGCGGCATACCTCAATGGCGAGTATGGCCAGAAGGACCTGTATGTTGGCGTGCCGTGTATCATTGGTGCGGGTGGCGTTGAGAAAATCGTCGAAATCGCGCTGCCGGCGGATGCCAAGGCGCAATTCGAGAAATCGGTCGGTGCGGTGCGCGAACTGTGCGGCGGCATTGATCTGGCGAAGAAAGCGGCTTAATTAGTTACTAACCTTGTCATGCCGTCGTGTGGCGGCATCCGCGCACTGCTAACATCAGAAAAGTGCGCAGACCCCGCATTCGCCGGGGTGACAGCATCAAGGAGAAGAGAATGAATATCCATGAGTATCAGGCAAAGGCGGTCCTTGCGAAATTTGGTGTGGCTGTGCCGCGCGGTGGGGTGGCGTACACGCCTGCCGAGGCAGAGCAGGTTGCGCAATCGCTCGGCGGCAATCTTTGGGTGGTGAAGGCCCAGATTCATGCGGGTGGCCGTGGTAAGGCCGGTGGCGTGAAGCTGGCGAAATCGCTCGATGAAGTCCAGCGTCTGACGAAAGAAATGCTGGGCATGATTCTCGTGACCCACCAGACCGGCCCCGAGGGGAAGGAAGTCAAGCGCGTGTATATCGAGGAAGGCTCGGACATTGGTTCCGAGCTCTATCTTTCGGTGGTGCTGGATCGTGCGTATAGCGCGATTACGTTCATCGGCTCGAAAGAGGGTGGCGTGGATATTGAGGAAGTAGCGAGCAGCCATCCAGAGAAAATCATCACCGTGCCGGTTGATCCGGCGGCGGGTATTCAAGGGCATCACGCGCGTCAGCTGGCGTTTGGCATGCAAATCCCGGCAGAGCTGCATGGTGAGTTCCAGAAAATGGTATTCGGCTTCTACAAGGCGTTCCTTGAGACCGATGCGAGTCAGGTGGAGATCAATCCGCTAGTGATCACCAAGGGCGGCAAGCTGATCGCGCTGGATGCGAAATTTAACTTCGACGACAACGCATTGTTCCGCCAGCCTGAGATCGCAGAAATGCGTGACGAGGACGAGGAAGATCCGTTGGAGCTGCAAGCCGCGAAATTTGGTCTGAGCTACGTGAAAATGGACGGCAATATCGGCTGCATGGTGAACGGTGCGGGTCTCGCGATGGCGACGATGGACATCATCAAGCTCTATGGCGGCGAGCCGGCGAACTTCCTTGATGTCGGCGGCGGCGCGAACAAGGAGAAAGTGACGGAAGCCTTCAAACTGATTCTTTCCGACCCGAATGTTGAGGGGATTCTCGTGAACATCTTCGGCGGGATCATGCGCTGCGATATTATCGCGGAAGGCATTATTGCTGCGGCGCGTGAAGTGTCGCTGTCGGTGCCGCTGGTGGTGCGTCTGGCCGGTACGAACGTGGAGCTGGGCAAGAAAATGCTGGCGACAAGTGGGCTACCGATTCTCGCGGCTGACGACCTCGCAGATGCGGCAGACAAAATCACTGGCGCTGTGAAAAAGCAGGCGGCCTAGTTATTAACACGATCCTGTGGCTCGTGCAGCGAGTATATGGGGTTTCGCAAAAAAGGATCCTGCCCCTTCGGTTTGCAGGATGACACTAACGGGAGAAAAGAATGGCTATTCTTGTAAACAAAAACACCAAAGTGATCTGTCAGGGCTTTACGGGCCGTGAGGGGACGTATCACTCTGAGCAGGCGATTGCGTATGGCACGCAGATGGTCGGCGGCGTGACGCCGGGTAAAGGTGGCACCAGCCATCTGGAGCTGCCGGTGTTCAACACCGTGGCGGAAGCTAAGGCCAAAACGGGTGCGAACGCATCGGTGATTTATGTGCCGCCGCGTTTTGCTGCGGATGCGATCCTCGAAGCAATCGACGCAAAGATTGAGCTGGCGATCTGTATCACCGAGGGCATTCCGGTGCTTGACATGGTGAAGGTGAAGCGTGCGCTTTCTGGCTCGAACACCCGCCTTGTTGGGCCGAACTGTCCAGGCGTGATTACGCCGGGCGAATGCAAAATCGGCATCATGCCGGGTCATATCCACAAGCCGGGCCGTATCGGCATTCTGTCGCGCTCCGGCACGCTGACCTATGAAGCCGTGGGCCAGACGACGGCCATCGGCCTTGGCCAGAGCAGCTGCGTCGGTATCGGCGGCGATCCGGTCAACGGCACCAACCATACGGATGTGCTGGAAATGTTCCTGAACGATGATGATACGGATGCAATCATCATGATCGGTGAAATCGGTGGCGACGCAGAGGAAATGGCGGCAGACTTCCTTAAAAAATCGAAAAAGAAAAAGCCGGTAGTCGGCTTCATCGCCGGCCGTACGGCGCCTCCGGGCCGTCGCATGGGCCATGCGGGCGCGATTGTTTCTGGCGGCAAAGGCGGCGCGGAAGACAAGATCGAAGCGATGCTTTCAGCCGGGATTAAGGTTGTCGACAACCCCGGCTACATGGGCCGCACGATGAAAGAGCTGCTGGGCAAATAAGCCCTTTACGAAGCCCTCTCCTCATGGATGCGATCGACCTTAATGAGAAAATAGCCGCGCACGTGACCTCAATGGGGAGCTCCATTACTGTGCGCCTCAAATACAAAAACACAAGCGCGGAAGTGCCTGCCGGAGACCCTATGGTAGAGGGGCTTCATAATTACCTTAAGACGGCGTTGGCCGACGATGATGATTTAAAATCAGACCTCACCTTGCAGCCACTTCGTTACACGCGGGGCATGTCGCCGATTGCGTTTAACCTGCGGGAGGAAGTGGATAGCGCAACATTGCAGCAACTGATCGGGGCGATGGTCAAAGAGGGATTTGACTGCAATTTTGATGTTGAGCAGGCCCGGCATCACCCCAAGGGAAAAATCACCGTGACCGCAGAGGTCGACCCTGCGCGGATGGAGCGTGCCTTTGACGCGGCGCTCGATTTTGCAGACTATGGTCATCCGGCACGTTTTGGCGCTTTTCTTTACAACCAGTTGACGGTTCCTGCACTGGACCTGCGTGAGAATGCACGGCGGTTCCTGGAGGCGAATAAGATCGTCGTGTCTGCGCACGGCGGCCAAACGGCGCTGGTGGACCAAATGGTTGAAACAGCAAAAATGTTTGCGGCAGCGGAAGAGGCGCTGCAACAAAAACAGCGCTAATGCTATATGTGGAGGGAATATGCGCCTGATAATGGCATTGGTCGTTGGTGGAATATTAGCGTCTTGCGCGACACTGACGGCAGAGCAGTTCGCAAATGATCCGCAAAAGCGCATGGTTAATATTGATGACCACCATATCTCGGTAGTGCCGCTGGGCGGACGGGGTTATGTCGCCTGGGGCGGCGGCTGGGATACCGCGCGCGTGATGCGCTATCGCCAGAAGCGTGCTATCGAGCTGGTGAGCGGCTGCCGAGTGGGCGAGGGAATGTCACAGCCTTCAGGGGAAGTGTTGCAGGCGACGGTCTCCTGTTAGGTTTTCGTGCCGCTGAATGCCGGATTATGGTATGAGGGGGCATGCGCATTTTTCAGCCATTTGCCAGCCTTCGTGACCGGATACTTTCGACGGGATACGACCTGTTAGCGGCAGGCATTCTTATTCAACCGCTTGTTTTTCTGTTATTGCTGGTGGTGGTCAAGGTAGAGGCGCAGTATTTTCCTGAATCGTATGCATATTTGCGTGCCGTTAGCGCACGGGACTGGTTTGGGGCCGGGCTAAAATATTTCGGGGGGCTTGCGTTTCCGTTGATGTGGGTTTTGTGGATGGGCTCGGTCGGCAAACGCTTGCGCCGCCTGCGGATTGTGGATGCACGCACCGGCCTGCGGATTACGCCGTGGCGTGCGGCATTGCGCTACACGGTTTATTTCTCGGTTGTGTTTTCCGGCTATTTTTATTGGTGGGACTATAGCATGGCGGATGCGGCCTCTGGTGCGGCGCCTCACCGCGAATACCTGATTGCTGCGGCTTTTCTGCTTCCGTTGCTGACGATTCCGCTGACCAGACGGCGGCAGGCGGTGCATGATTGGGTGTCTGGCACGGCAGTGGTTTATCTGCGGGTGTCGGACGCTATGCGCAATGAATCGCCAGATAGCCCAGCCAAGCGCCGTTTCCGCTGGGCGCGCGACCTTGTTTGGGTCATGGCCTATTATCTTTTTCTTGTCCTCCTGATCGTTCTTGTGAATACCCCCTTTGGCCAGAGCCCATAATCCGCTTGCAAACCGTCGTCGGCACGCCTAGAAGTCGAGGCAAACCGCGCATCTTTTCCCTGGTGATGTATGACCCAAAACTTCTTTGAAACTTCGTATCTTTATGGTGCAAACTCGACCTTTATCGAGGAGCTCTATAACCGCTATTTAAACAACCCGACCAGCGTTGACCCCAGCTGGCAGAAATTCTTTGCCAGCCTTGGTGATCCGGCGTCACATGTGCCGTCATGGAACCAGTTCGACGGCGGCGTGATCGGGAAAGCCGACCCAGAGCAGCAGGCTGCTCCTGCTGCGGATAAAAAATCCGGTGGGGCGAAATCCGCAGGCGCATCGGCGACGGTTGATGTCGCAAAAATGCAGGAAGAAGCGCTGTATGCGCTGCGCGCGCAACAGTTGATCCGTGCTTACCGTGTGCGCGGGCACCTGCTTGCAGACCTCGACCCGTTGCGGATCGAGCAGCCGAAAATGATCGCAGACCTGATGCCGGAAACCTATGGCTTTACGCCTGCGGATGCCAGCCGCTCGATCTATCTTGGTGGCAATCTTGGATTTGAGCGTGCGACGCTAGATGAAATTATGAACATGCTGCGCGAAATTTATTGCGGCACGATGGGCGTTGAATACATGCATATCCAGGACCTCGCCCAGCGCGAGTGGATCCAGACCCGCATGGAAGAAATGCACGGCCATCCGAAATTCTCTGCGGAAGAGAAAAAAGGCATCCTGCGCAGCCTGCTGGAAGTTGAGGGATTTGAAGAATTCGTGCAGGTAAAATACACCGGCATGAAGCGCTTCTCGATTCAAGGCGGCGATGCGATGGTTCCCGGACTGTTGTCGATTCTCGATACCGCCAGCAAAGTGGGGGTCGATGAGATTGTGATCGGCATGCCGCACCGTGGGCGGATGAACGTGCTGACCAGCATCATGGGCAAGCCATATTCCGAGCTGTTGTCGATCTTCAACGGCAATCTGGACTTCCCAGAGACGATTGATAGCTCCGGCGACGTGAAATACCATCTTGGCGCAAGCTCGGATCGCGATATGGGCGATGGCCGTGCGATGCATTTGTCGCTGACAGCGAACCCGTCGCACCTTGAAATCGTCAACCCTGTGGTGGCCGGTAAAGTGCGCGCGAAACAGGATCAGTACAGCGACACCGAGCGCAAGAAAGTACTGGGCCTGCTGCTGCACGGCGATGCGGCGTTTGCCGGGCAAGGCTCGGTGGCTGAGACTTTGTCGATGGCGGACCTGCGCGGCTATCGCACGGGCGGCACTGTGCATGTGATTGTCAACAACCAGATCGGGTTTACGACTGCGCCGAAATATTCGCGCTTTACGCCCTATCCGTCGGACGTGGCGAAGATGGTGCAGGCGCCGATTTTCCACGTCAATGGCGATGATCCTGAGGCCGTGGTGTTCGCGTGCCGGTTGGCGACGGAGTTCCGTCAGGAATTCACGCGCGATGCTGTGGTGGACATTATCTGTTACCGTAAATACGGCCATAACGAAGGCGATGAACCGATGTTCACGCAGCCGATCATGTATAAAACCATCTCGCAAAAGCAGCTTCCGGCGCATATCTACGGCCAACGGCTGATTGCCGAAGGCGTCATGAGCGAGGCGGAAATCGGCGCGGAAGTAGAAAAGCTCAACGCACATTTCCTGAAAGAGTATGAAGCCGGGAAAGAATATAAGCCAAACAAAGCCAACTGGCTTGAAGGAAAATGGACGGGGTTTGCCAAGGCAGAGCTTGGTGTGGGCAGTGAGCCGGATACCGGGGTTGACCTCGGCGTGCTGAAATCCATTGGTACGGCGCTGACCAAGGTGCCGGAAGGGTTTAATCTCAACCGTAAGATCGACCGTCAGATGAAGGCCAAGTTGGCGATGATGGACACCGGCGAGAATCTCGACTGGGCCATGGGTGAAGCCCTTGCCTACGGTTCGCTGCTGCATGAAAATACGCCGGTACGCCTGTCGGGTCAGGATTCTGGTCGCGGCACCTTCTCGCACCGTCACTCGGTGCTGGTCGATCAGGAAAATGAAGAGCGCTATATACCGCTGAACCATATCGCTGCCGGACAGGCGCGGTATGAAGTGATTGACTCGTTCCTCTCGGAGCTGGCAGTGCTTGGCTTTGAATATGGTTATTCACTGGCAGAGCCGGGCGCGCTGACCTTGTGGGAAGCCCAGTTCGGCGATTTCGCCAACGGCGCACAAATGGTCATCGACCAGTTCATCGCTTCGGGCGAGATCAAATGGCTGCGCATGTGTGGGCTGGTGATGCTGTTGCCGCATGGCTATGAAGGGCAGGGGCCAGAGCATTCTTCGGCGCGGCTGGAGCGCTTCCTGCAACTGTGTGGTGAGAACAACATGCAGGTGTGTAATATCACCACCCCGGCAAACTTCTTCCACGCGCTGCGTCGTCAGGTGCGTCGCAACTTCCGCAAGCCGCTGATCGTGATGACGCCGAAGTCCTTGCTGCGGCATAAGCTGGCGACCTCGTCGTTGGCAGAATTTGGCCCGGATAGCAGCTTCAAGCGGGTGATTCCTGAGATTGATACGCTCGGTAAAGACAGCAATGTCCGTCGCCTGATTTTCACCAGTGGCAAGCATTACTACGAGCTGCTCGAAGCGCGCCGCGCCAAGAAAATCAACGATATCGCGCTGGTGCGGGTGGAACAATACTACCCATTCCCCGCCGCCGAGATTGAAACGGCGCTCAAGCAATACCCGAACGCCGAAGTTGCCTGGGCACAGGAAGAACCAGAGAATATGGGCGCATGGCGCTTCATTGGCCCACGCATCGGGGATGTGATGGATAAGCTTGGACGCAGCACGTCGCGTATTCGCTATTTCGGACGGAAAGAAATGGCATCGCCTGCGGAAGGCTACCTGAAACTCTTTACTAAAGCGCAAGACGCGCTGATTGAAAATGCGATGACGCTTGAAGTGGCGGCATCTACCAAACAAAAAAAGAAAGCATAGGAGATTAAAGAATGGCCGGTGAAATTATCGTTCCCACACTGGGCGAATCCGTTTCGGAAGCGACCATCGCTAAATGGTTCAAGCAGCCCGGTGATGCGGTAAAGGCGGATGAGCCGCTGGTAGAACTTGAAACCGACAAAGTAACGGTGGAAGTAAATGCACCGGCCTCGGGCGTGCTGAAAGAGCAATTGGCCAAAGATGGCGCAACGGTTGAGACCGGCGCATTGCTGGGGCGGATTGATGTTGGTGCAACGGGCGGAAAGTCTGCACCATCTGCAGGTAAAAAAGAAGAGCCGGCAGCAAAACCTGCCGCTGCTCCGGCAAAAGAAACGACGTCAGCTGCTGCTCCAGCATCCAGCAATGGCCCGGCAGCCACCAAGCTGCTGGCAGAAAATCCGCAAGTAAATGCGGGTGCAATTTCCGGCACGGGCAAGGATGGTCGCCTGACCAAAGGCGATGTGTTGGCGGCACTCTCGGGCGACGGCATGGGCTCGGCTCCCGCTGCCGGCCCTCGTGAAGAGCGCGTGAAAATGACCAAGCTGCGTGCCACCATTGCCCGTCGCCTGAAAGAGTCGCAGAATACCGCCGCGACGCTGACCACCTTCAACGAGGTGGATATGTCGGCGGTAATGGCGCTGCGTTCGGAATATAAGGATGAGTTCGAGAAAAAGCACGATGGCACCCGCCTTGGCTTTATGGCGATTTTCATCAAAGCGGCGGTTAATGCGCTGAAGCAGATTCCGGCCGTCAATGCAGAGATCGCCGGTGATGAGATCGTCTATAAAAACTACTACGATATTGGCGTAGCAGTCGGCGGCCCGAACGGGCTGGTCGTGCCGGTGATTCGTGACTGCGACAAAAAATCGCTGGCGCAGATCGAAGCCGACATCGCAGCAGCAGCGAAACGTGCGCGTGACGGCTCGCTGACCATGGCCGATATGACCGGCGGCACGTTTACCGTGACGAACGGTGGCGTTTATGGTTCACTGTTGGCCACACCGATCATCAATCCACCGCAAGTCGGTATCCTCGGTATGCATAAAATCGAGGAACGCCCGGTGGTGGTGAAGGGCGAGATCGTTATTCGCCCGATGATGTATATCGCCCTCAGCTACGATCACCGTATCATTGATGGTGCTGAGTCCGTGACCTTCCTCGTGAAGGTGAAGCAGGCGATTGAGGATCCACGCAGACTATTATTGGGGTTGTAAGCTATGTTGAAGAAATGTTTCGAGAAACCAGATTGTAAAAAGAACCTGCTGCGCCTGCTGGGTGTGGTGGTGGTGATTGTTGCCATTGTGTCGATGCTGAGCGACGGCAAGCAAGTAGACCCGCTGGTGAAACTGGTGGCTGATTTTAAAGCAGAAACGCCGTTGCCGAAACAGGTCGATAAGCTGACGACGCTGAATGACTTGCGCGCCGATGTGGTCAACCGCGCCATTGTGTATGACATGCTCGTTGAGGGCACGCATATCAAGGACGAGGACTCGCTGCGCAAAAGCCTGAAGAACAATGTCAAAAAAATGTGTGACCCGGAAAAATCCGCGCCGGTATTTGCGGCAGGCCTGCATTATGAGTGGGTCTATTATTTCAAAGAAGACGAAAAGGCGATTGCGGTGATGTTGAAACCCGAAGATTGCCCCAAAGAGGACTAATTTACCATGACTGAATCTTTTGATGTTATCGTCATCGGCGCGGGGCCGGGCGGGTATGTTGCGGCCATTCGTGCAGCGCAGTTAGGGCTGAAAACGGCCTGTGTTGAGAAGGGAAGCACCCTTGGCGGCACTTGCCTGAATGTTGGTTGTATGCCGAGCAAGGCGCTGCTTGATTCGTCCGAGAAATTTGAGGATGCCCAGCATGCATTTGCAGCACATGGTATCGACGGTAAAGTGACCCTGAACCTCTCGACCATGATCAAGCGTAAGGACGAGGTGGTAAAAGGGCTTACCAAAGGCATTGAGGGCTTGTTCAAAAAGAACAAAGTCACCTGGTTGAAGGGCGCGGCGACCATTACCGGCAAGCATGAAGTTTCCGTCGGTAAAGAGAAGTTTTCGGCAAAGCACATCATCATCGCGACGGGTTCCGAAGTGGTATCGTTGCCCGGCATCACCATTGATGAAAAACAGATCGTATCCTCGACCGGTGCACTTTCACTGGCGGCAGTGCCTAAGCATCTGGTCGTCATTGGCGCCGGGGTGATCGGGCTGGAGCTGGGCTCCGTCTGGCGCCGCCTTGGCGCGAAGGTGACCGTGATCGAATATCTCGACCGCATCACGCCGGGCATGGACAATGAGATCGCCAAGCAGTTCCAGAAGGTGCTGGAGAAGCAGGGCTTTGAATTTAAGCTGGGCTCGAAGGTTGCATCGGCCAAAAAGAACAGCAATGGCGGTGTCGATGTTGTGGTCGAGCCTGCCGCAGGCGGTAAGCCGGAAACCATCAAGGCCGATGTCGTGCTGGTTGCTGTTGGTCGCAAAGCCTATACGGACAAGCTGGGTCTTGAGAATGTCGGTATCAACACAGACAATCGTGGCCGTATCGAGGTGAATGACCATCTCCAGACGTCGGTGCCGCATATCTATGCGATTGGCGACGTTGTGAAAGGCCCAATGCTTGCGCATAAGGCGGAGGATGAGGGCATGCTGGTTGCCGAGCAGATCGCTGGCCAGAAGCCGCACATCAATTATGATGCTATTCCGGGCGTGGTTTATACCCATCCGGAAGTGGCGACCGTAGGCAAAACGGAAGAAGAGCTGAAAACCGCAGGTGTTGAATACCGCGTCGGCAAGTTCCCATTCCTTGCCAACTCACGCAGCCGCGCAACGGGGCAAACCGACGGGCTGGTAAAAATACTGGCGGATAAGAAAACCGACCGGGTGCTGGGGGTACATATCATCGGCCCACAGGCTGGCAACATGATCCATGAGGCCTGTATCGCGATGGAGTTCGGGGCAAGCGCAGAAGACATCGCGCGTACGTGCCACGCCCATCCGACCTATAACGAGGCGGTAAAAGAAGCGGCGTTGGCCGTGGATGGTCGGCCCATTCATATCTAGCGGTGAGAGAGGGCCTTACTTACGGGCCAATATCCGCGTCAGCGTCAGAAATACGTCTTTAACGTGCTCTTCAGGCTTCAGGCGGCCTGTGCGCATTTCGTCAGCAACTTGCGTCCAGGTGGCCTCGGGAATGTCTTTGGGCATGACCGTGAAGCCTGCCTGATCGAGGGCTTTAATCACAGCCTGCGCTTGCTTCGTGTAATTCTCGAAGAAATAGCTATTGTCTGCCTTACTGATGGCGTTCTCGATGACGGTCTGAAGTTTGCTGCGCGACATGACACTTGTTTGCCCCCATTCTTTTGGAAAGTCAAAAATGAATCTGCAACAATGGCGCGCATTATAACCGAGAACCAATGCCGACCGGGATGGAGCAATATGATTATTCTTGAGCCGACCGCCGCACTGGTCATGGATCTCGCCGCGGATGTTTTTCGTTCAAAACCACTAACGCATGCCTATTTCGAACGGCTGGATTTATCTTCAGCAGCTGAGATGATCGCAGAGCATAAGGCAATCGGTGTTTATGCACCGACCTGTGAGGCGGTTTCAAACCGTAAGGTTGCCATGCACCACCTGGCAACGGAGTGCCTTGTGCAGCGCTCGGGGCCAGTGCAGGTTGTGTTGCTAGCCGCGGGAAAGAGTCCGCTGGGGCTGGAGCTTTGTGTTGAGCAGCGCGCAAAGGTGGCGCGTGTTTTTGAGGTAGATGTTTCGCCGTTCACGGAGAAGGCGGCGCTTTATACAGAGCTATCACCGGAATGCAGCGGACTGGTTACCTTTATCGAGCAGGATATTCTCAGCGAGACGTTGATACCACGCCTTACGGCGCATGGATATGATGCTTCCCGCCCAACGTTGCTGATTCTGGAGGGCATTTCGCATTATATTGACCATGCCGCCTGCGCGCGGGTGATCGGCCAGTTCGCTTCTTCTCGGCAGGAAACCGACGTGATTCTTGAATATGGTGTTCCCATTGAGACATTGACCGAGCGTGTGCGGGCCCATGTGGCTGCGACCATGGCGCTGGTGGAAAAGCGATTCCAGCAGCAGGGTATGACCAAATACACTGCGGCATGGCTGACATCGATGTTCGCAGGGCATGGTGGCGCGCTGACACGGATTATTGCCATGGACGAAATGGAGCGGCTTCGCCTTGGTGAAAACCGGTATTTCCCGGAACCCAACAGCGGTGCGCTGGCGCTGGCAGTCGGACGACTTTAGCCGCCCAGCAACTCGACATTGCCACCGATGGCGGCGGTGTTGATGGTCGTTGTCCGCTCGGCAATAAAGCGTAGCAGGTAGTGTGGGCCACCTGCTTTGGGCCCCGTGCCAGACAATCCTTCACCCCCAAACGGCTGAACACCAACAACGGCGCCTGTCATGCTGCGGTTGACGTAGCGGTTGCCGACAGGTGCGGCTGCGAGGATTTCGTCTACGCCGTGGCGCAGGCGGCTGTGCAGGCCGAAGGTAAGGCCGTAACCTGAGCCGTGAATGCGCTCGAGCACCTTGGGCAACTCTTTGGCTTTATAGGTGAAGAAATGCAGGATCGGGCCGAACATTTCCTGCGTCAGCACGTCGGGTGAATCGAGGCCGAACACGTGCGGAGGCACGTAGGTATCGCCATCGAGATCACGCGCGGCGACGGCATGGTGCCAGCGGGCGATCTTTTTCATCGCATCGCAATGCGCGAGGAGGGTTTCCTGCGCTTCTTTGTCGATCACCGCGCCAATATCGGTGCTGATGTTGCGGGTGGTGCCCATGCGCAGCTCATCCATCGCACCGGTGAGCAGGTCGTGCAGGGGCTGCGCAATTTCGTGTTGGACGAACAGCATGCGCAGCGACGAACAGCGTTGCCCCGCTGAGGCGAAGGCGCTGGTGATGATGTCATCCACCGCTTGCTCCAGCAATGCGGAAGAATCGACGATCATGGCATTGAGGCCGCCGGTCTCGGCAATG
The DNA here is from genome assembly GCA_030427685.1 of Alphaproteobacteria bacterium. Classification (GTDB taxonomy): domain Bacteria; phylum Pseudomonadota; class Alphaproteobacteria; order Rickettsiales; family UBA3002; genus QFOX01. The sequence continues at coordinate 5,834 of JAUIBB010000001.1, read as the reverse complement.
AAGGGGACGATAGCGCCGTCTTTTGCTGCGAGGCTGCGGTTGATGATTTTCGCCACGGAGGTAGAGCCAGTGAAGCATACCCCGGCAATCTGCGGCGCGGCGACCAATGCGGCACCGACGGTTTCACCCAGACCGCAGGCAAGTGTCAGCACCTCGGAGGGGACGCCAGCCTCGTGCAGGAGGCTTACGGCTGCTGCGGCAATGCGCGGTGTTTGCTCTGCCGGTTTGGCGACGACACTGTTGCCGGTCACGAGCGCTGCGACCACCTGCCCCATGAAAATGGCGAGGGGGAAATTCCACGGCGAGATACAGAGGAATACGCCACGCCCGTGCAGGGTCAGCACGTTGCTCTCACCCGTTGGCCCGGGGAGGGTTTTGGGGGCGTAGAGGCGCTCTGCCTCGTTGGCGTAGTAGCGGCAGAAATCGATGGCTTCACGCACTTCCGCGATGGCATCGCTGTAGGTTTTCTTCGCCTCATCGATCAGCAGCGCAAGAAATTCAGGGGTGCGGCTTTCAAGCAGGTTAGCCGCATTACGGAGAGTTGCCGCGCGCACTGTGACGCCGGTATTGTCCCAGCTATGGAAGGCGGCATGGGCGGTGGCAACGGCGGCCAGCGCTTCTTCGGTCGTGCTGTCGGCAGGGGCCGTGCTGCGTGGCTGCGCCAGATGCTGTTCTACCCCGTTGATATAGGCAAGGCGCAGGGCGCGGTAGCCGAGGTCGAACCCTTCCGGATTGCGGCGCGCTTCGCCATAGAGCCCGGAGGGGAGTGGAATCAGCGGGTTCATTTCGCCCTGGCTTTGCTGCGAAAGGGTCAGGGGGCTGATGGTAAGATGCTCGATCGGGGTTGCATGGTCGAGTAGCAAATGGACAAACGAGCTGTTCGCGCCGTTTTCCAGCAGGCGACGGATCAGGTAGGCCAACAGGTCTTTATGCTCGCCCACGGGTGCATAAATGCGGCAGCGATGGGTTTTGACCAGCTGGTCGTGCAGCGATTCGCCCATGCCGTGCAGGCGCTGGAATTCAAAATCCTCTGCGGTGAGGCCGTTCTTCTCGGCCAGCTCCAGAATCGTCGCGGCGGTGAGGGCGTTATGGGTCGCAAACTGCGCGTAGATGGTGGCGCTATCCGTCAGCAGCTCCCGCGCGCAGGCAAGGTAGGAAAGGTCGGTATGTTCTTTCCGGGTATAGACCGGGTAGCCGGGCAGGCCGTTGATTTGTGCGTTCTTGATTTCGGTGTCCCAATACGCACCCTTGACGAGCCGCACCGGCAGCCGACGTCCGGTCTGTGCCGCTAGCTCACGCAGGGCAACGGCGACGTGGATGGCGCGCTTCTGGTAGGCTTGGAGTACGAACCCAATGCCGTGGAAGTCTTTGAACTCCGGGTCTTCGATCAGGTTTTTGTAGATCTCAAGCTGTAGCTCCAGCCGGTTGGCTTCCTCTGCATCGAGGGAAACGGCGATGTTATGTTCCATCGCCACGCGCAGGATGGCCTTGAGGCGTGGCAGCAATTCGCCCATCACCCGGTCTTCCTGTGTGACACCATAACGGGCGTGCAGCGCGGAAAGTTTGACAGAAATGCCGGGGCGTTCCAGCAGGGATGTTTTATCGGTGCTGGCTGCAATCTGGCGGATGCCGGAAAGGTAGGACTGCACGTAATGCTGTGCCTGCGTATCGGTGCGCGCCGCTTCGCCCAGCACATCGTACGACATGCTGTAGCCCTTTTTCTCTTCCGGACGCGCGTTTTTGATGGCCTCAGGGATAGTCTCGCCCATCACGAACTGGGTGCCGAGCACTTTCATGCCCGAGCGCAGCGCCTGACGGATCACCGGCTCCCCGGAGCGCTTGATGAGTCCACCAAACCATGAGGCGACGGAATCGCCGGAATCAAGGTCAAGCACCGAGCCGGTCAGCATCAATGCCCAAGTGCTGGCATTGACCAGGGTAGAATCGCTCTGGCCGAGATGCTGCTTCCAGTTGCCGGTGGCGAACGTATCTTCAATCAGGTTGTCGGCGGTGGTGGAATCCGGAATCCGCAATAGCGCTTCTGCAAGGCACATCATCGCGATGCCCTCTTTGGTGGAGAGGCCGTAAGATTGCAAAAACGCTTCGACCGTGCTGCCGGGGCCGAGGTCGCGTTGTGCGCCGATGAGGGTAGCGGCACGTGCGCGAATGGCGGCATCCATGACGCCAATATCGCCGCTGCGCGCGAGCAGCGCGTTGACCGACGCGGCCTCGTCATCCAGCGCATGGGCACTGATCGTGTCGAGCCAATGGATTTCTTGCGTAAAATGGGGGGTACTGGCGAGGGCTGACATCATTATCTCCGATAACAAAAAGCAACCCGAACGCCGGGTTTATCGGGCGTTTCGTAACATAACGAAGGCAAAAGTCAAACAGGATAGCGCAGAATCGTCACCCGATTGTCACCGCGATGTCATCAAACCGACATATAGGCGTTGTAGGATGCGTGCGTGATTGCATCAGGAGGTATCATTATGCGTTATACGGCTGCATCGGCAACCTATCGTCCACATGATTATAGGGATGGGCTGAAAGCCGCGCGTGTGCTGATCCAGCATCGGAGTATCCAGAACGCAGAACTGGCTGAAAAAAGTGGCTTGTTGGAGACGCGCTTACAACAAGGGTTGCAGGAGGGTAGTGGACAGGCCTTCGCCGGTCACGAGCTCACTGCGATTGCCAATGCCCTTGGGTTTGACACTGTCTCAGCCATGATTGATGGCGCCGTGACACAGAAACTGATGGACGCGCCGTCTTCCGGTATTGCTCCGGCGCGCCGCAAGCGTACTGATGTGTTCACAAAAGCAGAAGAAGTCGCCCAACTGCCGGCGTATCGCATTGCCGCGAATATTATGGTTGATGCAGTGCGGCAGCACCTCACCAGCCAGGAGCAGAAAGCTATGCCGGCTGAAGCGTTGGAGGAAAAGCTGTCTGCCGCGCTATACGCCGATATTATGGAAGCAGAGTGGTTGCAGAACTACCTTCAAAATACCCGTGCCAGCGTCGGGATGTTCGGCCCGTTAAATGGCAATGCGCGGGTGGATGTGGTGAAGCAATTTGCCAGAAATGTGGGCAAAGCGCTTGGCGTTTCGGACAACATGAGCGCAGAAGATATGCTCGCGGAGGCTATGTCTATCGACCCGGACGCGTTTGCCCTATTGCACACAGAACAGTCCGGGGGCGCCGGGGCGCCCAAGCGCGCCAACCGCTCAGCTGATGGGTGGGGCCGCTAAAGCCAGTAGTATTTTGCAGCGCCTTGCGCTAGGCGAAGAACAGCGCCGCAAGATGGTCCCGTAGCTCAGCTGGATAGAGCAAGCGTTTCCTAAACGCTAGGCCACGTGTTCGAATCACGTCGGGACCGCCAGCGGCCTAAGGGCTTATTTGCTGAGTTCTGCCGGAACGCCGTTAGGGTAGAGTTTAGCGATGGCGTTGGCGATGTTGGTCAGCCGCCAGCTATCGCTGGGGTGCGAGGCAAAGAAGGGTACCTCTGCACCGGCATTATACGCATCCGTTAGCACCTGAAACATGCCTAGCAGCGCCTGCGGATTGTATCCGGCAGCATTCAGCGACAGGATGGCTTTCGCATCCGCAGCGGATTCTTCGTCCGGCGTGAAATGCAGCTTGATGTTCGTGGTGGCATCGACCTGCTCGGGGATTGGCTCCGCCGATTGCATGCGATCACCCGCAAGGATGTGGGCGATTCCGTTGGCCAGTACGGCTGCCAGCTCACCCTCGGTCTGCATGCGGTTGACCAATGCTGTGGTGACGTACACATCGCCTGATGGTAACGCAAAGGCGTTGATGGCGTCGGGCTCGCTCAGGACGTGGAAGCGGAAATTCACGTCGCTGTTTTGCGCAGCGCTTTTGCTGACCAACGCCATGCCAACGCGGGTTACTAATGTCTGGTGTTTCTGATCGGAGGATTTTCCCCCATAGCGCGTTTCCAGAAAATGCTGTTGCTTCTGACTGGCTTCGCTAGCGCCCGGTGCGATGTGAGGAATCGCCTCCAGCGGTTGATTGGGTTCAACCGGGGTGGGGACACTGCCGCTCATGACAGCATAGCCGCCAAAGCCGATCAGGCAGAGAAAAATCACGATGAGGGGACGCAAACGCTCTTTGGAAAGGGAGGATGGCATAACGAACACTTCACAGGATAGAATGAATGGTTCTTATGGCTATAAGCAACCCAGCCACATTTCGCAAGGGGTGCTACAGCAATATGCTGCCACTCGCTTGAAAGATAATGCATTATTTTATGAAATGTTTAATGGCAAATCACGTGGGTTGCGTGCTAGCCTACTAGAAAACAAACAAATTGTTGTATTCTGTGTTTTGTGTTAGCATAGATTTGTTCATACAGTGAGAGGCAATTTCTATGGCTGGGTTTAAATCAATTTGGGTGGTGGTGTTTGTCGCGATGTATCTTGTGGCGCCTGTCGCGCTGGCCGATCCGCTGACGGAAAATGCCGCCTCCAACAACGCGTCGAACAATGTTGATCCTAATGCGGAGGAAACAGAAGACGTATCTGAAGAGGATGAGGCTGCGGCAGACCGTGCCGCACAGGAGCAGGCACAGATCGCGGCGGCCGCGGCTGCTGCACGGGCACAGGCGGAAGCCGAAGCTGCCCAACGCGCTGCGGCGGAAGCCGCCGCCGCCAGTGCTGCCAGTGATAAGGCAGACGTGCTGGCCGCTAAAGCGGCGGTCGCCTCGGAACTGCGTGATGCCAGTGGGGGTGATGGCGGCAAATCGGTGACGATTACCACGCCCGGAACGCGTGGCGGCGCAACGAAACGTGGCCGTATTGGTTACGTGAATTTCTAGCGTGCGGCGTCTGAGTTAGCGGTTGCCACGGTGCGGTATCCTCACTACAACGTAAGGGAACCCCAAGCATGCCGTGGTATCCCATGAAACAGACGCAACGCACTGCCTTTACTTTGATTGAAATGGCCATTGTTCTGGTCATTATTGGCGTGCTGACCGGCGGCGTGCTGGCAGGCAAGGCGCTGATTCGCTCGGCACAATTGCGTGACATTGTTTCGGAATTTCAGCATTACCAGCGGGCACTGGGAAGTTTCCGTGAAAAATATTATGCGCTGCCCGGTGACATGGCCAATGCGGTGAGCTTCTGGGGCGCGGCTGCCGGGGCGTCATCCGATGGCCTGGACCTTACCTGTCTGGCGCTGGACGGTAGTGCCCCCAGCGCAGGGACGGCTACCTGCAATGGCGATGGAAACTCCCTGATCGGCGACAGCGCCCTGACGGCGCATGAGATGCTGCGCGCCTGGCAGCAACTGGCTAACGCCAAAATGATCGAAGGATCGTATACCGGGGTTCCCGGACTGTTGAACAATCAGGAAGTGGGCGAGAACGTCCCTGCCTCTCGCGTGGGCAATGCCGGGTGGATGCTCTACGGTGTCGGGTCGTTTGATGGCGACACGGCATTCTTCCCTGCAGATTATGGCAATATCCTCAATGCTGGCCCCCTGACCGGTGGCCTTTTAACGGGGGCCGAGTCCTTCAACATCGACAGTAAAATTGACGACGGCAATCCGCAGTCGGGCGTGGTGATGGGCTATCGCAATGCCGTGCAGCCGGATTGCGTGAATGCTGATGACGACGCGTATCAGCTCGATAATGATGTGCTGGGGTGCATTCCGATTTTCATCACCGGGTTCTAATCACGACGCATGATCTTTTCTTCCTCACCGCTTGCATGTGTACGGGGATTTGCTATCAATTCCCCCTCATTGTGAGAGGTATTATGACGAAAATTAAGGTAGCCACCCCGGTTGTTGAACTCGATGGCGATGAAATGACC
>JAUIBB010000077.1 GCA_030427685.1 Alphaproteobacteria bacterium | reverse complement strand
CGCGGCCTTCGCCGTCGAAGGTCAGCTGCACGGCGCTACCGAGGATGGTCATGGCGAAGGCGTCGCGCTCTTCGGAGAAGGGGTCGAGAGATTCGATCCGCTCGTTGAGTTTTTCCATCCGCTCCATCCCGCAGGCTTCGATGCAGGGGTGGATGAAGGACGGGTAGGCAATCATGCCGTTGAAGCTTTGCGCAGCCAGCACGGCACGAAAGGTCGGCGGCACAGAAACGCGCCCCTTCTTGTCGATCTGCTTCTCGAACGTCGAGAGAAACAATGCCATGGTTGAACCTTGCTGGTTGACTTGGCCCCTAAATGGGCTGGATTGGTATTACTTGGGAACAGTTGGGAGAATACGGGTAAAACTTGGGATCGTCAAGGCAGAAGTTGGGAAAACCGGGGGATTCCCGACCTCGGGACAGCCCTGTGGACAGGTTTTTTAACGCGCTGATTTATATAAATTCAGGAGGTTATGGCTTTTGCGCCACAGGGAGTGGTTCCCAACCCTGCCCAAGATTGGGATGAGTTGGGGAGAAGACCTCTATAATCGCTCCATGTACGCAGCAGATGTCACAAAAACTTCATGCCAGTTCGCTATAGCCCGGCTTAGAATGCCACATGTTCAATTTCACGGAGTCAGTATGCAGTACCTGCACGAAGTTGCCCTAAACCGTAATTTTGCTTTCAGCGATCAGGAGCAATTGGAAGAGATTCGTCATGCTGTCGCCACAGGCGCACGCATTAACCAGCGCGAACGGCTGAAAATTGCTGACCACTATTACCTAATGGTGGATCCACTTTATTGTGCGACAGAAGGCGGCCATACAAAAGCGATGATGGCTCTTATTGAAGGCGGAGCGGATATTGACCTGCTCTTTCGCTACGCCCTTTCCCACGACCGGACCGATGCACTGGATATCTGCCTTGTAGCTGAGGGACCCGAGCGCCTACTCAGCGACCCGATGATCGCATGGGTGAAAAATTCTATAAACCCTCAGCGCACGGGCCAACATGAGGTTCTGCAACGGATGCTCTATCTTAAGGAACATCCGAATGAGCTACCCACGGTTGACAGCATCAGTGAGCATGCCTCGAGTTTCCGCTTTAATCTTGAAAAACGGCAAGCCGCGCGTGCGCATAATGGGAATAGCGGAAAGGTCGGGGGAGAAACAAAAGTGACCCCAATACTCCCTCCGAATGACACCCCGGCCATTGACCAGCTCTCCGATTTTACCATTGATGGCTGCATCAAAACCGGCAAGGCATTCGCCAGACACTCATCCTAAAAGAACTGCCAGATGGCCTGTAAGCCGGGTTCTGTCCTCGCGTAACGCGATGGATGACTATTCATCTAGGCGCGATGTCGCCATCGCGCTCAAGCAACCTACCCGCATGGTCTCGGTACGGAACGCACCTAGTCGCGTCATTACTGACGGACGCGCCATGCCTATTCGGTCTTGCTCCCGGTGAGGTTTGCCTAGCCACCCATGTTACCATGTGCGCGGTGGGCTCTTACCCCACCTTTTCACCCTTACCCCGCGCGAACGCGTGGCGGTTTGTCTCTGTGGCACTGTCTCTCGGCTTGCGCCGGGCGGGCGTTACCCGCCACCGTTTCCTGTGGAGCCCGGACTTTCCTCGTGGTGGGGGTATTGGTTGCTCCGCAAGATCGCACATGCTGTGCGATTGCTTCGCGCCGTCGCGCTCCGCGCGCACCTAAGTGCATGCGGAGCATGACGCGGGCTGATGGCTCGCTCGGGCGTACTGCCCTCGCATTCTATCAACCTACTCGCGCCAATGTTTCGCTGCGTTGGAGGTTTAGCCTCCGCTGCACCATAGGATCACCACGCAGTCATCCGGCCATCTGGCAGGGGTATCATAGCAAAAACGGGGGGAATTGCTAGTGGCTTTTGGCGGGGACAACCGCGACCAGCACCTCGTTGCGACGCAGGAAGGGCAGTGTCCATGGCGGATCGTAGAACGCCAGCACGGGCGCGCCTTTGGTGACGAAGCCCTGCGCGGCAACATAGGCCATCAGGGCCTCGGTCTTCTCGGCAATCAGTGCATCGCTCGACGGACGACCAGAGAAACGGATCGCGGCCATGTCGATACCGGCGACCTCTTTTAACTGTACCGCCGGGTTGTTGGGCTTGGGGAGCGTGTCCAGGCTATAGGTCGGCGGCATGACGAACTGGACAACCCACTTACCCGCCTCGCCCTGCTGCATGACCGGGGTGGTCATGGAAATTTTTTCACCGGCCTGCTGGGTAACGGGGGCGGTCATGGCAATTTTGGTATTGGGGACGTTGTTGCCGAAAATATAGTCGGCAATCATGCGGAAGCCTTGGCGGATGGCTTCCTGACGCTCGCCCTCCACTTCTACCTGCGCAACAATTTTGGGCGCATAGCTGCGGATTTCGAGGCTACCCTCAGCGTGCGACGCGGTATAGCCCGGCTCGTGATACTGTCCCACGTTACATCCCACCATAACAGAGGCACCGACCAGCAGTGCCGCTCCCGTAATTATCCATTTTGTTGCACGCATAGCATCTCCTGTTTGATGGCACGCTAACCTTTGCGCACTCACCGGGCAACCGAATTACACCATCCCGTGCAGCGCGGCGAGGAGACCGGCGCATTCGTCATCCCATACTCCATCGATATTGGATGGTCGGTAATGGCGCTGGAAGGCGATTACGCACTGCTCGGTCTTGGGCCCATAATGCCCGTCGTGTTTGATGCCGTAACCCCAGTTTGCCAGCGCGGTTTGCAGGCGAACGACAGCGGCGCCTTTGTCCCCACAGGCAAGGCCAGAGCCAAGCATCGGCCTTGCAGCGAAGGGGAAAAGCCCAACCGCAGCACGGGCAAGGCGCGGCCAGTCGAACAGTTCGCCGGGATCCATCTTGCGCAGAAAGGCAATGTCAGAGTGCCCCACCACATTGCGCGGAGGGATGGCATGGCGCGTAATAATCTGCTGGCACAGCGTAATCAGCGACTCCATCTGCGCCTCAGGAAAGGCAACATAGCCGTTGCTGTGGCCGGGATTGGCCAGTTCGATACCGATAGAGCGCGCATTGACGCCCTGATGGCCGCGCCAGAACGACTCTCCCGCATGCCATGCACGCATGGATTCATCGACCAGCTGGGTGATCTCCCCCGCCTCGCTGATGAGGTAATGGGCAGAGACCTTCGCCTCTGGGTCGCAGAGCCGCTGGATTGCCTCCTCTGCCGTCAGCATATCCGTATAATGCAGCACCAGCATATCGACCGGCTGATCGTGCCGCGAATCGTAGTTGGGGGATGGGTAAAGGGTGCTCATAGCGCAAGCTTATCGCATTCAGACTGGCCATCCTACTGTAATCTTTCAAAATCATATTTCACGCAACTGTCACACTTCTTTAACCTATTCTTGCTAGTATGGCGCTTCACAAAGGAGTCGTTATGCCAGATAAGTACACCATCGAAGCGCAGGATCCCGGCGCTATCAAACCAAACGCCAAGTTCCTGTTTAACGATGCGCTGCCCGGAGCCGAGGGTGGTCATGTATTGGCATTACGCACCAATAACAGCATGGAAGATCCCTATACCTATGTCAGCGCACATATGCAGGAGCTGAAGGATCAGCATAATGTGAAGACCATCTCGCTGGAGCAGGCTCCGTATATGATGATCCTCAACTGGGCCTACCGCGATGCTGAGCCCGGCCCAGCCAAAGACAGGGCGCGCCGCCGACTGGTGAATGGCTATATCGGCTATTCCTTGCCTCCGGCAGAAATTGCTATTGAGCGCGCCAACATGGCGATTGCCGCAATTGATAATGGCATCGAGGTCATTTGCGCCGATGCACGCCTGACCTTTGATGAGCACAAGGCCAATGTTGATAAGAACAATGCCTACATTCCCCGCCGTACCCGCTTCCGTGACATGGACACGCATGCGCAATGCCGCCTGACAATGGAAAAGCTGGAGGAGATGCAGCAGGACTATCCGGAATATGCGGACAAGCTGGCCAGCATTGAACATTCCATTAAACAAATGCGGCGCGAGGGCGTGCCAACGGACATCATCAGTGCGACCATTGCTACCGAGCTTGCCAACCCGGAAGGCAACATGGTGGCCTATGCCAGCGCAGGGCTGGTGAATGGCCAGAAGCGCGAGATTCGCGGCCGCGATGGCGTGGCCCCCTATAGCCGCACCAACGGTATCTTCGATGAAGGGCTGGACCACGCCTCGGTGGGTGATACCGGCAAAACATGGAAAGTAACGGATGGCGTTCTCGGCAGTGAATGGTACCTCGAAACCGATGCCGGCCACATGACCGTGCCAGAGTTTGAAAATGACATCGGCCAACTGGTCAGCAACCGCCACCAGTGCTCGACCTATGACTATGTGGACTTCCTCATCGCGACCGATAAAGACGAGGTGACGATGTTCCGCAACGACCCTACCACAGGGAAAGAGCAGTTGATCTCGAACAGTCCGAACCTTGAATCGCTGATGAATGATTTTAACCCATCCCCGGACAGCGCACCGTTCGCCGAGGATGTCTACTCGAAAGAAGCGCTGAACCCGCGCCTGATTCCGGGTCTTGAGGGTGCGATCAGCAGCATGCGCGAGGCCTATAACCGCCCCACCGCTCCGGCACAGGAGCAGCAGGAGCCCGTGGCAGCCACCATGCCAAAGCGTGAAAGCAACTACCGCGGATAGGCAAAACGATCGCCTTCAGCGCGCCGCACATAAAGAGCCGGGACAGCAGATCAACCTGCTTCCCGGCTTTTTTATGCGCTGGCTTTATCTTTTCTTAATGGTTTTTCGGTACGATAGCATGAACCATGGAGTGTCTTATGCCCAATCCGGCAGCCGAGAAAATTCAGTCAAACGGGAAAGCTCTTCTCAACGATGCCCTGCCCGGTGATGCTGGCGGCAATGTCTTCACGCTGCGTGAAGACCATCGCTATGGACGACATATTCCCTACCTGACCGCGCACATGGAAGAACTGGGCGCAGAGCATAATCTAGGCACCCTTGGCTTCGAGCAGCCCCCCTATATGATGGCTTTTGGCTGGGCCTATCGCGATGCAGCACCCGGCCCCAAGAAAGATGCCGCACGTGAAGCCCTGCTCAATGCCTATGAAGGATATTCAGCAAATCGGCGTATCGGTCGCCAGCGTGGAGAGCTTGCCGTCGCCGCCATCGACCAAGGGGTTGAAGTGATCTGTTTTGATGGACGCTTCTCACTCGCCCAAAGCTATCAAGATGAGAAACGAGGCATTCGCGCACTACAGCGGCAGAAACCAGAAGATTTTGCAGACCTCTCGGGTGAGGAGTCTTTTTGCTGGACCTTAAATGCGGCAAAAACATTATACGCAAACCACCCGGAATATAAGTCAAAACTGCAGCAGGTTGAGCAGGCTGTCGCGACCATGGAGAAGAAAAAAATTCCCATGGATATTATCTGCGCCACCGTAGTTACCCAAATGGGGAATGCCACAAAAAACATGCTGACTATATCCGGCTTGGCACACCTCTCTGGAGGATCTGTGCCAGAAATGAACGTACAGGGAATCTTCGATGAAGGCTTAGCCCATGCTCCCATCGGAGAGAATGGCCACTGGCGCGTGACCGATGGATTCATGGGAACGGAAAAAGGCATTCGACTGACCGCATATGGTGACCATGAGCGTACCAAAAATTACGACCGCATGGACTATCTCTGGGCGATTGATACGGATGAGGTGGCAACACGCCGTATTGTCGATGGCAAACAAACGATCGTCTCTACCAGCGCATCCTTGCGGTCACAAATGCCAGAGTTCGACCCATCCTCGAAACGGGCTCCCCTGCCCGAAGATCTCTATACGGAAGCAAAGCTGAACCCAACCCTGATACCCGAGCTTCAGGATGTCATCGCACCACTAAAACCAGCGCCTGCCGCGGCTCCTTCTATCCCGCCCGTGCAAACGGGCCGTCTATCCAGTCCACCCTCTCTGGCAGTGCCCCCACTACCAATAGATGATCCGCTGGCGACGCTGGAGAGTCCCCTCCCCACCGCATGGGTGCCGCTGAATGCTGCACCCACTCCGCCGATCGTCGCAGAAGAAACAGAGGAAGAAACCGTCGCCATCAATGGTACTGCCACCACAGAGCAGGCTCCAATCCCTGCGCAATACCCCAACGGTATTAGCGCCAATGGCAAAGAGATCCTGAACGATGCACTGCCGGGAGATCAGGGCGGCAACGTACTCGCTCTGCGTGAAAGTCACCGCTACACCAAACATCTGGACTATCTCGCAGAACACATGCAGGAGCTTAAAGCAGAACATCGCGTCGGCACCCTTGGCATTGAAATGGGCTCCTACATGATGGGATTCCACTGGGCCTACCGCGATGCCGCCCCCGGTGCAGCAAAAGAGGCCGCAGGGCAAGCCCTACGCGATGCATACGCCGACTATTATCAAGACTTTCCCCGCTTGGGGGAACGTCAGGCACAGCTTGTCTTGGCAGCGGTTGATCAAGGGATAGAAGTAACCTGCTTCGACAGCCGAGGATCGCTGGCCGAGGATGCAGGAGAATCCTATGGAATAGCCGCAGAGCGCGTCTATCGTGCACATCCTGAATATCGCGCAAAAATAAATGCCATAGAACGTGCTGCTGAAACGATGAAGCAACAGGGCATACCGATGGAGGTTGTTTTTTCGACCATCCTCTCACGCTCTGCTGACCCAACCCAAAACATGATTGCGATTGCAGGCTATAACCATATCAATGGCACCCATCTACGTCAGGACGCAAACTATCGCAGCGACGGTATTTTCGATGAGGGATTAGCCCACGCCCCCACCGAAAATGGTGCCACATGGCGCGTGACGGATGGGTTTATGGGCACCCCAAAAAGCATCCGCTATATGGCCGAAAGCCCGAACCCGGGATGCAGCACGCAAGATCAGATTGATTTCATCTGGTCCGTGACAACCGATGAAATGGTGCTCTGGCGCGCAACCGATGAAGGGCAATGGCAACTGCTTTCCAATAGCGATGCCTTAACAAAGAAACTGCAAGGATTCGACCCCGGCGCAGACGCCCCCTTCGCCGAGGACGTCTTTGGAAATAAGCTGGAACCACACACGATCGAGGCCGTGCAACAGACGGTTGAAGACCTGCAACGCGCCTTTCAGGCACCCGCAGCCCCTGCCATCGCGCAGACGGAGAAAGCACCAGACCGCTCACGCGGTTAGGTCAGGCTACGCCGCCACCTTACGCGCCAATGCAGCATCAATCAGGCCGATGGTTTCCTTTGCGCCGAAGAGGGCGATGAAGCTGCCCATACGTGGGCCTTGCGATTGGCCGAGCAGCAGTTCGTAGTTGGCCTTGAACCATTCGCGCAGCTTTTCTTTACCGTAATGGGTGACACCGATTTCGTAGATTTTCGTTTGTAGCGCTTCGCCGTCACTGGCCGTTTTTTCATCGAGTGCAGCGAGGTAGCTGCGCAGTTCGTTCATAGCGGTGCGCTCGGCTTCGGTGGGTTCGCGGAACTGTTTCGTTGGCTTGACGAAATCATGGTAGTAGCGCACGGCGTATCCGGCCAGCTTATCCAGCATCGGGTGCGTGGCGGGCGACATGCCCGGCGTATGGCGCGAGATAAAGCCCCAGAGGACTGCTGCACTATCGGCGTTGCAGGCGGAAACGAGGTTCAGCAGCAGGCTGAACTTGATGTTGCTCTCGGGCGCGGGCGGCTTGCCACCGTGGATGTGCCAGACAGGGCTGTCGAGGCGCTTGGCTTCGTCGGTCTCTGCTGCGTATTTCTCCAGATGGGTCAGGTAGTCATCGACCTGTTGGGGGATGACGTCGAAATAGAGTTTCTTTGCCTTGCGTGGGCTGGTGAACATATACAGCGCGAGCGATTCCGACGGCGCGTAGGTCAGCCACTCATCAATCGTGATGCCGTTGCCTTTGGATTTGGAAATCTTCTGGCCTTTTTCGTCGAGGAACAGCTCGAACATCATCTGCGAGGGCGGCACGCCACCGGCGATGGTGCAGATCGCATCGTATAACGGTGCGCTGGCGAGATGATCCTTGCCATACATTTCGTAATCGACGCCGAGTGCGGCCCAGCGCATGCCCATATCCGGCTTCCATTGCAGTTTGCAGTGGCCACCGGTGACGGGGATTTCCATCTCGGAACCGTCTTCCTCAAGGTAAGTGATGGTGCCTTTTTCGACATCCGTCTTCACCACTTTGGCGAGCAGTACTTTGCCGGAAACCGGCGACACAGGCAGGAACGGCGAATAGGTTTCGCGGCGTTCGTCGCCCAACGTGGGGAGCATCACCTTCATGACCTTGTCGTATTCTTTCAGGATGCGCAGCAAGGCGGCATCGAACTCGCCGCTGGCATAGGTCTCGGTCGAAGATTTGAATTCATAGTCGAACCCGAAATGGTCGAGGAAGGCGCGCAGGCGTGCGTTCATGTGGTGGCCGAAGCTCTCATGCGTGCCAAACGGATCCGGCACCGAGGTCAGCGGTTTGCCGAGATTCGCGGCGATCATGTCGGCGTTGGGCAGGTTGTCCGGCACTTTGCGCAGGCCGTCCTTATCGTCGGAAAAGCAGATGAGTTTGGTCGGGATGTCGGAGAGCTGTTTAAAGGCGTGCATGACCATGGTGGTGCGCGCAACCTCGCCGAAGGTGCCGATATGCGGCAGGCCCGAGGGACCATAGCCGGTCTCGAACAGCACATGGCCCTTATCCACATAACCGGGGCGTTTCTT
>JAUIBB010000076.1 GCA_030427685.1 Alphaproteobacteria bacterium | reverse complement strand
CAGCTTTATCGGTACGGATTTTCTCACGCAGGCGATGCAGCTCGTTCATACGTCGCTGGTTACGTTTACGCCGTGCGGTGACACCGCCTTGTGTCCAGTCCAGTTCCGCTTCAAGCTTCTTATTCAAGTTCTGCAAGGTGCGTGCTTCCTGCTCCAGCAGGGTTTCTGCCCATGCTTCAAACCCGCCATAGCCGGTGGGGCAAATGCGCACTGTCCCCTGCTCTAGCCAAAACACACGGCTCGTAAAATTACTGAGGAATGTGCGGTCATGGCTGACGCAGATGATAGCGCTTCGGCTGCGCGCCAGAAATCCTTCAAGCCACTGGATCGCCTCCAGATCGAGATGGTTGGTTGGCTCATCCAGCAGCAGGATATCCGGCTCGTTGACCAGTGCCTGTGCCAACGCAGCGCGCCGCAGCTGTCCGCCCGAGAGGTGGCCCATCAGCGCCTCGGGATCAAGGGTCAGCGGCCCCAACACCATATCCGCACGGTAACTGGTTTCTTCGCTGCCGATACCTGGAAGGCCCCGCATGACAAATGCGCGCACGGTTTCGTCTGGCATGAAGTCAACGTGCTGCGCAAGGTAGCCAACCGTGGCGCCGGGAAATAAAAACCGCGTGCCATGGTCGAGTTCCAGCTCTTGCATAATCAGGCGCATCAGCGTTGTCTTACCCGCGCCATTGCGACCGATCAGGCAGATCTTGTCGCCCTCATGCACATGCAGATTGACGCCCTGAAACAGGTGCCGTGTGCCGATATTCAGATGAATATCCTCAAGGCTGAGTAGCAGTCGGTTGCTCATACGGTCGAGAACTATCTGGCGCTACGCGCGCCGGTTTGAATATGCTGCTGTAGCTGTGAGGTTAGCTGGGCAACCACCGGCTCCCACGCGCCGATAGCCGTCTGGCGAACCAGCTCAAGGCTTGGATACCACGGGCTATCGGTACGGTTCAACAGCCATCTGAAATCCGGCGCGAAGGGCAGCATCACCTGTGTGGGCACACCCAGTGCGCCAGCCAAATGCACCAGTGACGTATCCACAGAAATCACCACATCCATCGCAGCAATCAGTGCCGCTGCGTCGCTCATATCCTGTAACGCGGCACCGTGGAAATGAATCGGGCTATCGGCAAGGGTGGCTTCATCACCCGCGCGCACTTCGTTTTGAATGGCATGGAATTCTGCATCAAGTGCCCATAATGGTGCCAGTGTTTTGAGTGGCATGCTCCGCTGTGCATCGGACTGATGTTTTGTCGAGCCCGACCAGGCCAGCCCAACCCGCAACTGCGAGGGAGCACCAAGCCGCGCTGCCCATTCCTCGGCTTTTTCTGTTGGAACACGGAGATAGGATGGCATTGACGGCACTGTCTCCAGCCGAGTGCCAAATGCCAGTGGCAAGCTCATCAATGGGCAGTGGAAATCAAACGCAGGCAATGGCTCGCCACGCGCTATCACCGTGTGGTTGCCGGGAAGCACACGCATCAACGTTACCAGCGGCGGCTGGACTTCCAGCACCACATGCGCGCCCAATGCTTCCACCATCGGCAAATAGCGGCAGAATTGCAGTGTATCGCCCAATCCCTGCTCTGCATGCAGCAGGATAGTTTTGCCTTTCAGGTCCTGTTGTTTGATCCATAGTGGCTGCGGGAAATCACGGCGATCGCGCTGACCGGGTTTATACCAACGCGCCTCATACAGTGGCCAGCCCTCCTGAAAGTCGCCCAGCAGCAGGCGATAGACGCCTCTATTGAACTGTGCCAGTGCCGAGTTAGGGTCTGCCTCTAAGGCACCTTTAAACGCGATGCCTGCCTGCATATACTCACCCAACGCATAGAGCACGCTGCCTTTGCCGCAATACGCATCCGGCAGGTGCGGAGCACTGCGGATCGCCGCATCATACCCGGCCACCGCCTCTGCATACTGGCCACGCTTGAAGAGTGCATTGCTATGATTGTTGTGGATGGGATAGGAGGTGGGCGCCAGACGCAAGGCCGTTTCATAAGCGGCAAAGGCTTCTGTCTCGCGCCCCAGCGCATTCAGGCAGTTACCATAGTTATTATAAACATCTGCTGAATCCGGGCACTGTGCGAGCACTGTTTCGACAATGGTTAGTGCCGTGTCGTAATCCCCTAGCTCCTGCAATACGGCACTCTTTCCATTCAGGCTATCCAGATGCCCCGCGTCGCATTCCAGCGCGCGCTGGTAACTGTCGAGCGCTGCCTCTGGCTGGCGTAAGCGTTGTAGTAATGTTCCCAGCATATAGTGTAGCGGTGCGCTCTGCGGTGCAGTGGTCAGCGCGGCCTGACAGGTCACCAGCGCATCCTCAAACCGCCCCATCGCCTTCAGCACCATCGCGCGGTTATGGAGCAGTTCTATCGAGTCCGGCAGTTGCAGCAACGCCTGATCATAACAGGCAAGCGCCTTACCATGTTGGCCAAGATGAAAATAGGCATCGCCGCTGCGGAATAATACCATCGGCTGATTTGGCGCATATTGCTGCGCCTGTGCAAAAATCTCCAATGCGGCCGTATAGTCCTGCAATGCCAAACAGGCCGACCCTTTGCTCAATAATACCGGCACGGCATCTGGCTTGATGGCAAGGGCGCGGTTGCAATCCTCCAGCGCCTCGGCATACCGCCCCAACTGCTGGAGGTAATTGCTGCGGTTCAGGTACCCATCCAGAAACCCCGGCACATAGGCAACCGCCCGGGCAAGGAGTTTCACTGCCTCGTCCAGCTTACCCTGCGCCGCGCGGATCGCCGCAAGGATGTTCAGGGTATCGCTTTGCTGTGGGGTATTGCGCAGGATTTTATTGCAGATCGCCTCTGCTTCCGGAAGTTGCCCTGCCTGAAAAAGTGTAATGGCCTGTCCGTTTAAATGCGCCTGGTTCTGCGCGCGCGCATTTGACTTCATACCAACCTCCGAAGCCCATACCAAAAGGGTAACGGGAACCCTTCTTTTACTGTGGCTGGGATGGTGGGTCCGGGAAGAGTTGAACTTCCGACCTCACGCTTATCAGGCGTGCGCTCTAACCACCTGAGCTACGAACCCATCCGAGTCAATGAGGCGTGTCTTTTAGGAAGCGTGGGGGGCAATGTCAAGGAACTTCCTTCCCTCCCCGCAAAGACAAACGATAAATACTTTAATTTCCTGCCCTTAAAGCTTCCTTGCCAACAGGTGCAGGGAAGGTTTGAACTTGAAGAAAAAGCGTGGCGCGGCAAAGCCATGCGCGGTCAGTAGCTGGTGCAAACTGCGCTTTGTTTGCCAATTGACGTGCTCGGGTGGCTTGACTTCCTGCCACTCGATAAAATTTCCTGGCCGACGCCAATGTCCGGCATCGGGGGTCGTGATAAACAAATAGCCCCCGGGCTTGGTTAACCGTGCAAGGTGCGTCACAAACGCAGCCGTATCGGTTACATGCTCAATCACCTCGGCACAGTAGAGGAGATCAAAGGTTCTGTCGGGGGTAAAGTCAGCAATGGTGGTGGCAGTAAAATGGTTCTGGGGGAATGCCGATTTCGCCTGCGCGATGGCATTCGCATCAATCTCGATTCCCGTCGCGTCGAAACCTTCAAGGCGCGCGGCTTCCACAGAGAATCCAAGGTTACAGCCAATGTCCAGAAAAGTGCCGCCCTGCACATAACGGCGGAGCTTCTGCAATCGTTTCCGAGTGCGCGCAATCTTTTTGGGCCCTTTGTTCGCATACCCGCGGCTACCATAATAATTCTGGTAGAAATGGGCCAATGTCTCTCCCGATGGCATGGGCGTAATAGAAATCAAGCCACAGGCAGTGCACTCGACAAAACTGTCAAACGACACCCGATGCGCAGCCATATACGCCGAAATATGCTTGCGCTCATCCTCGACCGTCGCCGCGTGCTGCATATAGTCATCACAACTGCCAATAACCTGCGTGGTCGCATGGCATTGTGGGCATAGTGGTGTAACGGTTGAGCTATTGGCAGAGGCTGCATCCGTAGCCTCGTCGTGTTTCTGAAGCAGCACGCTACATCTCCCTGACTGCGCTGATGGCAGGAGGCGCTATACCTCCAGATTCGGCGACGACGGTAGACAATAGCATTGGGGGAATCAATCTCTTCCTGCATAGCGAGATCTTTATTGTAACGCTACTGGCCGCGCTGATTGGTATGTATAAAGCGCGGTTCCGCTTGTAAAACCATGGCGCTAGCGGTATGTTAGGAGCTGGAATCATGAGGAAGAATGCCGACTAGCAGCAACTTAGCACGCCGTGCACCCGCCGAAATACCCGACCAGCACGTCGAGTCTCAGCCGCGCCCTAAAGTCATGCGTCGTCCGGCACATTTCTCGGCAGTACCTGTGGTTGTCGAGAAGGATGCGCCTGCTGCTACCACCCCCGCACCCAATGTACCCGCACCGCTGGCGGATGAGCTGCTGCGCACAGAGCCCACTCCACCGCCACTGCCCCCATCCCATGCCTTGCGCAGCTGGCAGGACGATGCCCGGTTTGGAGTTGCCATGCTGTTCATTGTATTGGTCGTCAATCTCGGCTTGATGCTTTGGTTGCCGCAGCTACAGCCCTCCACCGCAACGATGGCAATGCAAAATACCACCCCGGCAACACCAATCCCGACCGCTGCGGCGAATGCGCTGACCTTCTATCATAGCCGTATCCCGGAAACTGCCGCACCGGTTGTCCATATCCTCGGCGCACCAGAAGAGCCGGGCCAGTAATGCGCATCCATGTGGCAAGCGCCTCTGCTTCGGTGACCCGCGCGCTGGAAGCCATTGTCAGCGCCGCCGGCCATATTGCAACGCCACTGGCCGAAGCAGAGCTACTCGTGCGTGACCCGCTGCACCCGCTTCCCGACCTGCCAGAGCCAACGATCCCACAGATGACACTGGATATCGCCACGCTGGCACATCCGATTCGTCCCTATCGCCTGCTACAACTCCTACTGGCACGGCTGGCGACCCCCACCTTCCCCTTGGGGCATGGCTGGGAGCTTGATACGCTGGCGCGCAGCATCACCCACCCAGATCATCCTGCCCTTAGTCTGACAGAGAAAGAAAGTAGCCTACTGGCAACCCTGGCGGCAGCCCACCCGACGGCGATTGATCGCGAGGCCTTATTGGCAGATATCTGGGGTATGCGCGCCGAGATCGACACGCATACGCTGGAAACCCACATCTACCGCCTGCGCCACAAGCTGGGTGAATGCACCCACCGCCCCTGCGATATTGTGACCGAAGGGGGTGCCTATCGGCTGGTAGAGGTACCAGCCTAGACCCATGCGCCGGGCAAACTTCACGGAACTGTCATACTTGGAGCTGTCATAATTCGTTATTCTGGCCCAAAATAACGATAGGATTATATTATGACAACTCCCGTACGCGCCGACGCACGCCACCTCTTCAAGGGCGTTATTCCAGCCCCGGCAGGCCTTGGTATCATCAAAGCGCTTGAGAAGCTGGGCGTCGTCCTGAAACAAGAACAGATCCCGATGATCCAGTTCGATGCGGGCCTGCCATGCCATGACCGCCCCCAGAATGTGAAGGACGAGCTTGGCAACTATGCAGAGAAAGACCAGGCGCCCTATTCGCGCTATCCGTATGGCGAGGCCATCTGCGAAGATGACGTACTACCGGAAGCGGCGCGCTTCCACGAAGCCGTCACCGGCATCCATACTGAACCAGACCGCCTCGTGCTGACGGAAGGCTCCACCCCGGCGCTCAATCACATGATTCGCATGTTCCCGATGGAAAAGGCACGCAAAGACGGCAAGCGCCTTGGCGAAGGCTGTGCACTCGAAACCTTCGAGCTTTCCTACCCGCTCTACGACCTGCCCGCCAACGAGGCCGGCATGTATACCAAAGAGGATCCGCGCTACACCCCGGGTGGCGGCGAAATCACCAAGATGATCAAGCTCAACACCGAAATCGAGGTGGGAGACGGCTTTGCGATTAAGTCGAAATCCTGGAAGCTTAACCGCCAGTCGCTGATTGACTCCTTTACCGCCAACCGCGACCGGGCGACGACCATGGTATACAGCAACCCCGCGAACCCGACAGGGTACGCACTCAGCGAGGCAGAGGAAGATTTCGTCGCCGGTGAGCTGCTGAAGGATTTTCAATACCGCAAAGCGCACGGTGTGCCGGCCAAGCTGGTCATCGAGGATATCGCTTACATTACCATGATGGCGGATGATAACTATAAGCCCTACCTGCTGGTGCATGCCTTCGATAAAATGATCCGCGAGGAAGAGGCAAAGGCGCAGCCGGACAAAGAAAAACTGCAGCAGATGCATGAGTGTAAAGAGACGGTCGTGACCACGCATTCACTGTCGAAAGCCGCCGCCGTGGCTGGTGACCGTGTGGCCTATACCGAGGCCAACCCGGCGATCGTCAACGCACTGCGCGAGTCCTACACGCGCGAGATGCTCTCCTACTCCAACGCCGGGCTGCATGCGGCGCTGGGTGCGCTTGCCGCCGGCAAACCGGATCGCACCGTGATGAAAGAATATTCAGAGCGCAGCAAGTATCTGGAAGAGGGCATCAATAACGCCTATTTCAAAACCGTCGCAGAGGCTGATCCGAAGCTGGACTTCACCGAAGAGCAGCTGCGCACCACCATGCCCTTCCCCAACAAGGCGGATGGCAGCTTCTTCACTGTGATGAACCTGAAACCGCTGTTAGGCCAGAAGGTGGATCCAGAATTCGTGGACAAGGTGAAGTCCTATATCGCCAAGATCCCCAACGAGGGCCTGCGTAACAGCTTTGGCGAAGTGTTTGCCAACGGCGTCATCAACGAGAAGGATTTGCCGCTCTACTTCCTGTTTAAAACGCTCGAGCATGGCGGCGCCGCCGTTTCGACCGTGGGGCTGAAAGACGCGACCATCCGCTTCTCGACCGGTGTGACCGACCTGCCGGATGTCGAGCGCGCGGTGAAAGCCACTGAAGCCTTCTTCAAGAACGACCCGGCCTACCTGAACGGGGTGAAGGAGTTTATGCAGAAGGTGCCGACCACCACCGTTGACACCCACTATACCATCGACGTCTCGCATCTGGCCGAAAAAGGGGCGATTGCGCGCGCGGTTTGGGCATAACACCGCTGTTTTACGTGGATTCCCGCTCGACTCGGGGGGGCATTCACGTGTATAGAGACCGCATGAACGCTGGACTTCCCATTATGAAAACCGCTGAGCAGGCGGATAATGCTGCCGAAAAACTGGCGGCAAAGCCGAACCTTGTCGGCATGCGCCGCGAGGAGCTGACGCAGCATCTCGTCGCGCTTGGTATCGAGCCGTTTCGCGCCAAGCAGATCTGGCAGTGGATCTACACCAAAGGCGTCACCGACTTTACGGCGATGAGCAGCATCAAAAAAGACACGCAGGCGCTGTTGGCGGAGCATTTCTCCATCGCCCGCGCCGGTATCAGCCGCAATGCCATCAGCTTCGACGAAACGCAGAAATGGCTCCTCAAATTCGCCGACGGGCAGGAGGTTGAAACCGTCTTCATCCCCGACGCGCCACGCGGCACGCTATGCGTGTCGTCACAGGTGGGCTGCACGCTTTCCTGTACCTTTTGCCACACCGGCACGCAGCGCCTCGTGCGCAACCTCACGGCTAGCGAAATCATTACCCAACTCCTCGTCGCCCGCGACGGCCTTGGTGAGTGGCCCGGCGCATCAGGCGACAAAGCTTCTGCGCAGGGAGCCAAAGGCGACCCGCGTAGCGGCGGGGTCAGCGAAGCGAAGGGGGGCAAGCCCTCTTCCAAAGATAAAAGCCAGTGGGCGGTGTCAACCGACCCACGCCAACTCACCAACATCGTGTTCATGGGTATGGGCGAGCCGCTGTATAACTACGACAATGTCATCGCCGCGATTGAGCTGATGCTGGATGGCGACGGGCTGGCCTTGAGCCGCCGCAAAATCACCGTCAGCACCTCCGGCGTCGTGCCGAAGATTGTGCCGCTGGCGAAAGATGCGGGGGTAAACCTCGCCATTTCGCTGCACGCCGTGACCAACGAGCTGCGCAACCAGATCGTGCCGATCAACCGCAAATACCCGATCGAGGAGCTGCTTGATGCCTGCCGCGAGTACCACTCCCTCGTCCCCAGCCGCCATATCATGTTCGAGTATGTGATGCTGAACGGCGTCAACGATTCGGAAGAGGATGCGCATACGCTGGTGAAGCTGCTCAAGGGCATCCCGAGCAAGGTGAACCTCATTCCCTTCAATCCATGGCCCGGCGCGCCCTATACCTGTTCGTCCAACAACCGCATCCACCGCTTTGGCCGCGTGCTGATGGCCGCCGGTATCGCCACCCCCATCCGCAAAACCCGTGGCGAGGACATCATGGCGGCGTGTGGGCAGCTGAAGTCGATGAGCGAGCTAAAAAAAGGGCAGAAGGTGAAGTTGTAGTCCGCCGATTTACCAAGGAGCATGACCGTGAAGAAATTCCTCCGCGACCTCCTTGTGGTTCTAGCCATTTGCAGTGCTATCGGGATGCTGGCTCCGTTTTACTGGCTGTTTGATCTTTTTAATCACTGGCGGATACAGGCGGCAATCGCCAGCGCCGTTATAGCCCTGCTTGCGCTGTTTATTGATCGGAAGCTGGCCGTGCGTGCAGGGTGCATTTTTCTGTTAAACGCCATCCTGATTGCCGTGCCGCTCTACCGCACTGCCGGTATTGCGCCGCTTGAAAGCGAAGCTGAAAATCATGCCGATCAACGTGTTTCCGTGATCGCATCAAACGTCCTTGCCAAGAATACGGACTATCCGGCAGTGCTGGCCATGGTCGCCCGCGAGA
>JAUIBB010000160.1 GCA_030427685.1 Alphaproteobacteria bacterium | reverse complement strand
CCGCTGGCAGGCACCTTATATTCGGTCTGTGGATCGTAGACGAATTCACCCGAGCCGGGGATTAGCATCACCGATGTCACCAGCGACTCAACCGATGCCTCTTCTGCATCCTGTTGCGATACGCGGCGCGTCACCTCAAAGGTAAAGTTCGGGATGCGGTTGCCAAAATCTCCCAGGGGGAAATCTTCAATCACGACATAAGCCAGCCCACGATAGGCCGGCGTCGCCCCTACTCCCTGATAGCTCTCGATCAACGGATCGGGCAATTGCGTTTCGCTACCAGTATACACCCGGTAGGTCCCTTGGCTGAGGTCAAGCAGTTTCGAGTCTGCCCATACGCGGTCGATGCGCGTAATATCCCCCTCACACACGGCAATCGCCAGCGAGATCGAATAACTATAACTGGTGCTCGTACTGGTCTGCTGCTGACTGCCACCCCCTTTACCGCCAGAACTGACTTCCGTTGTGGTGGCCAGCTCACGCATTGGCAGCGCCCAAATCACGTTTCCGGAAATACGTACCGAGCCAAAAGTAATCGGAATCATCCGGCCATAGGTCGAGGTTTGCACCGCCAGTGTTTCCAACCGTGCGCCCTCGAAATGCCGCCGATCCTCCCCATCAATTTTGCCGCCGATAGCCCCGCCAAGCTTCGCGCCGATCTCGCCCCCAATAGGGCCACCGACATACGTACCAACGGCACGACCGATTGTTGAAAGCACAATGGACGCCATACGTTACTCCTTAAGGGTCATGCCAACTCAACCACCCTGCCCGAAAGGCCGGAAATAGTTCGAATAAGCGGTTATTTTTATGAATAGCGGGTCAAATACCGTGGAGAAAAACATGCCTCACACTAATTGCGGCAGCCGGTAGGCGGCGTAGCTATCCCGGCGCCATTGGGGATCGTAGCGATGCTCGACCACTTTTCGCGCCGGGGCATAGGCGTGGATCATCCCCAGTTCCCCTGCCATCGGATAGTCACTCAGGATGGCAAGGTGCTGTGGTAATCCACTGATTTTGAGCAACACAATATCGGCTGGCAACACGGCATCAATCGCAATCGGTAGCAGGAAGCGCTCGAGCTTTTGCCGTAGCAACAGGCTATCCGGGCGCAAACCATAGGTTGGTACATCCAGTGCCATCACGGGCTGCCGCTCGAATGCAAGCCCGGCTTCCGCTGCGGTGACCAGCAGCAAGCCCAAACAGTCAAGGCCATCACGGCCACGCCCCTGATGTAAAAAGCGTATATCGAGATGCCGCCGCGCACACGCGACGATGTCTTGGCGAGTGGGCATAGGCAGTCCTGCTCAAACATAAAACGCCACTCCGGCGCAGGCCAGAATGGCGTCAGGTTAAACAATAAAAGAAATGATTAGTGGCTACTGCGCATCCGTTGGCGCATGCTTGTCCGGGCGGAAGCTGGCACGCATGGCAGGCCGCGCAAACAAGGGGCGCTGGCCAAGACTTTTCGCGTACCACCAGACCAATGCAGCCATGGTGACAATTGCCATACCGAACACCCAGATAAAGGCACCAATACTAGGGTCACCATGCAAACCTATCACCGTGGCAGAAGTAAAAATGGCAACCGCAATCAGGAACCCCAACAGCTGACCAAGAATGGTCGAGACCTGATGGATCCGCAGCGCACGATATTCCCATTGGTGGCGGTGCGCCTGCTCACGCTCGAACAGCTGAATTACCCGCGTCGCAGAACCTTCCAACACGGCATCATACGCCTCCAGCATTTCCGGCGATGGCAATCCTTCCGGAACACGGCGTTGCGATTTGTGATTAGCGTGACGCTCACTCATAGAGCCGCTCC
>JAUIBB010000075.1 GCA_030427685.1 Alphaproteobacteria bacterium | reverse complement strand
GGATACAACTATTAGAGAGGTGGCAGAAACATTATCGAAAAGGGAGTTTCATGCTTTGCCCGTGGTAGACGATGGAAAAATCAAGGGAATTGTGACCACAACCGACCTTATCAACGACTTTTTGAAGGCTATTGAGTGAACATAAAAGTTTGATGGGAATTTATTCTTCTTCTCCAGTGTTGTCTTCCTCTTCAGCTTCCTTATTGAGCTTATGCTCCAATATGTTCAGCTTTTTCAACTTTTCTTTCCAAGTTTGAAGAGCATCTTTTTGCTTGTTCAGGTTATCGACCACTTGTTTTACCTCATCACCCATGACTACAGCCCTCTCTCATGGTGGAAGTGACGTGACTCATTGACCTGATCCTGAAAATACGTGCTTGTCTCCTCGTGTAATTCGCGCTGCTGCTGCGAGAATCGGTCGTAGTTATAGTTATCGCGCTGCTGGTGCTCACGGTGCGCCTGCCGGTAATCAACGCCTGAGGATGGATGACTTTTAGCGCGTGCGGATGCCATCAAATCTTCGGAATACTGATCTTTACGACGCTCACGGCCAACCGCACGAATGCCGCCCGTTGCCAGCCCTACGGCGCCACCGGCAATTGCGCCTGCAACCAGCCCGGTTACCCAACCAATCACCACAACTCCCGGCCCATACAGCGTTGCGCTGGCCAACATAGCAAGCACGCCGATGCCAGTACCAAGCCACATGCCTTTACGTCCCCAGTTGGCCATACCATTGAGCGTCGCATCCGCCGTGCCGCTGACAATGGCCTTGAGGTAGCGGAACGGACGAAGCGGATCGAAGCCAGTTTTGGTAACAGGAGTGCGTGCGACCGGCGTCGAAGCGCTGCTCGCAGATGCTGATGCCGGAGCTGGGCTTGAAGATGAAGGCGATGCCGATGTCGTCGTTTGAGCCATAGTTTTTCCTACCCTAACTATAGCATTGGCCAATGGCATCATTTGTGAAGCTTTTGTGACATTCGTAGCAATTTTTGGCACCGTGCGTCTGACAGGGATGTCACCCCCATACTCCCTTCTACCACACGGCACACCAGTCGGCGCTTCCGGCTAACTTACTGGGATTTATTGCTACTTAATGCCTTGATAATGCCACGCCATGTTGCCACCTCCTGCGCGGTGAACTCTGCACGCGTTAAGGCTGCACGAATATTGCGCCACATCACCTCTTTTTTGGCCGGGACACGCCAGAAGTTCACGGCATCAAGCGCCATCTCGAACTGACCAAACAGGCCTTCCAGCTGCTCGCGGGGGGCGGGGGGAGTGTGCTCCTGCCCGGCCATTTCACCGGCTGGCGCCAGCATCACATGCTCCGGCCCGATATCCGTGCCGAGCGGCCTGCCCACCCACCATTCATAGCAGGCAATCACCACTGCCTGGGCAAGATTCAGCGAGGCATATTCTGGCGCGACGGGAATCGTCACCACCGCATTGGCATGAATTACATCCTCGTTCTCGAGCCCCGTGCGCTCCGGCCCGAACAGGATTGCACATTTGCCGCCTGCCGCCTGCTGCTTGTGCAACTCACGCATCGCGGCATGCATATCGAGCACCGGCAGATTCATCGCCCGGTCACGCGCCGTGGTGGCCAGCACATAGCTGCAATCTGCCAGCGCCTCGGCGGTGGTTGCGTGCAACGTCGCATCATCAATAATATTCAGCGCCCGCCCGGCCATATCGCTGGCTTTCGGATTCGGCCACCCATCGCGCGGAGCGACGAGCCGCAAATCGCGCACGCCAAAATTCGCCATCGCACGCGCTGCGGCACCGATATTCTCGCCCATTTGAGGGCGAATCAGAATGATGGAGGGATGTATCATCCCCTCGCCCTAGCGAGTATTTGTGTTTTCTTCCACTGTTTTTACCAACGGAAAGAGAGTGCCGCTGTATTTTGCCTGCTGTGCCAACACCTTATAGGGCGACGGAATAGGAAGTCCCTTTTCTGCCATCTCACCATAGGCCGCGTATAAATCCGTTGCCTCCTTTTGATCAACGCCCCCATTGGTATGGTAGATGGCGTCTAAGTCCTCCGGCGGTGACTCCTTACGCGGAGCCTCCGGCATAGTGGGAGCTGGCTTGGGAGGAAGCCCAGATCTGCCGCGCGTCACCCTGTATGCCGAGGGCGCGAGCGTTGTAACAGGTGTACCGAATAATCTCGAAACACCGGGGTCTTCCGTGGTTTGATAGAATGCATCTTCGTCATCTTGGCTCATAGATCCCCCTTATTAACCTACGACATTACGTGAAAAAATTGGCCGTGCGTGTGACGGTTTGATGAATTTTCTCCGTAAACTCCTCGCCAGCACGGCGAACGCATGGTAAATCAGCCGTCATTATAGAAGGAATCGCCTGTGTCACCCTCGCTTAAAGATCGCCTGTTCAACGAAGTCCTGCTCGCACGCACCCGTGTGTATCACGTGGGCAAGCCGACGCCGCTTCAGGAAATTTCGATTCCCGGCATCGAGGCGCGGGTCTTCATCAAGCGCGAAGACCTCTCGCCCATCAATGCCTATAAATGGCGGGGGGCCTATAACTGCACCGCTGTACTCAAGGCGCAGGGGGTGACAACCGTCGTCGCCGCGTCTGCTGGCAACCACGCACAAGGTGTAGCACTGGCCGCCCGTATGCTGGGTATTCAGGCCAAAATTTTTATGCCCCTACCGACACCGCTAATGAAACAAAACGCGGTCAAACTTCACGGGGGAAGCCATGTCGAGATTATCCTCGCTGGCGATAATTTCGATCAGGTATCCGCACAGGCGCTTGCCTATTGCACCGAAAATAACTTTGCCTATGTCCACCCGTTCGACGACATCCACACCATCGCCGGGCAAGCCACCATTGCAGATGAGCTGGTGCTCTCCGGTGATGGGCCGTTCGACCATGTGTTCCTGCAAATCGGCGGGGGCGGCATGGCGGCGGGGGTATCGAGCTGGCTGAAAGCGCATCACCCGACCACGCAAGCGCTGGGTGTCGAAGGCGTCGGGCAGGCGAGCATGCAGGCCTCGATAGCTGCCGGAGCGCCCACCACACTGACCGAGATCGACGCATTTTGCGATGGCACTGCCGTCAAGCGCCCGGGTGATATCACCTTTGATATCTGCCGCAGCGCGCTCGATGGCATGATGACCGTCACGAACGAGGAAGTCTGCGCCGCCATCCAGCAGCTATGGGAAACCTGCCGCATCATCCCCGAGCCAAGCGGTGCGATGGGCCTTGCCGGCCTCATCCAATACGCGCAGGCGAACCCGGAGAAAGTCTGTGGCAAAAAGCTGCTCGCCATTGTCTGCGGCGCGAATATGGATTTTGGCAAACTCGCCCTTATCTCCAGCCAGTCGGCGGTCGGCGCACATCGTCGCCGTTACCTGCGGCTGCATACGTCGAAAACACACGGCAGCCTGCTGTCGATGCTGGAAGAGCATTTCGCCGATGTGAATGTCAGCGAATTCCAATACGGCAAAACCAGCGACACGCAGGGCCACCCCGTCATCGCGTTCGAGGCCAGCCCGGAGCGCATCGACGCCCTGTTCGCCCAACTGCGCGCGCGCGATATTCCGTTCGAGGATGTCACCGGCGACGCCGATGTGCGCTACCGCATTATTAACTATAACCCGGCGCTGTTCCAACGCCCCCTCTTCTACCACGTGCATTTCCCCGAACGCCACGGCGCGCTGCGCGACTTCCTGCGCAGCATCTCGACCGTCAGCAACCTATGCTATTTCAACTACGCCTATTCCGGCGAATCCATCGGCCGCGCACTGATGGGGTTTGAGTTTGCGTCGGAGACGGCGCAGGCTGAGTTTTTAAAACTCATCGACACCAGCGTCGTCACCTGCAAGCCGATGGATCCGGCAGTGGTGGAGCGGATGCTGGGGAAAAAAGAAACCAGCCGCGTATAAAGCGCGAGTGGTGCATCAAATATTTCTATTTCCTGTCTTTCAGCAGCTCGATTATTTCTTTGAGCTGCTGTTTCCGGTCGGCCGCGGACATACCTGATATCGCGCCTAACATAGTGTTGGCTTGTATCAAACTGTCCCCTTCCAGTGCATCTGCACTTAAAGGGGTTGGCTGATAGTTTGGATCAGCCACACTCTTCAGAACTTCCGCCTGAAGGTAGATAAGACTCTTATCCGCCTGGTCTCTATCCTGATCTGTGTCGGGCCACCCGAACACACAAAAGAAAAGCACGATGTATGGAAGCACTCCAGAATCCGTCCCCATACTCGTTAATGCCACAATCATTAGCAAAAATCGCATAATTTAATTGGTTTTTATCTGTGAAAAAATAACTCCTTCTTTAGCCACGCAGCAGTTACCTGCTTTGTGGGATTGTGAAACCGCCCTGCGTCCGAAGACCCAAGGCGCGTTGATGCGCGTTTTTTCAAAGACTACTTTTACAAAAAATACACAACGAACTGCACCGATCATAGCAGTGCTAAAACCGCCCCCGTGTGACGGTTTGGTGAAGATTGCACGCGTTCCTCCCCCTGTAGGGGGGAGGGAATTACAGCGCTTGACTTCCACATCTGCGATTGATAATCATTCTCATATCATCATAAGGAGATACCTATGCTTGCCCCCACCCCGCCGCTGCACATGCATACCTTCATCGACCGCCTGCTGGCGGTGACGGGGGATTCTTCCCACTCCTACGAGCTGGCGATGCATCGGCTGCTGCAGGAGCTGGCGGAGCTGGAAGCGCTGGGGCGCATCAGCCGGTTCGACTACGATGCGGTGACGGGGACGGCGCTCGATGTGCTGTTTTTCTTCAACTACGATCCGTCGCTGCTGGCGCAGGAGGTCGACCACTGGTACCGCGCGGCGATCATTCACCAGATGGCAGTGGCGATGCTGCAGGCCCTCGGCACGCTGCGGCCCGACCTCACGACCAGCTCTTTCTACCGCGAGCATGCGAGTGCGCTGACGCTGGAGCGCGCCCCCTCCTCTGCCCCGGCGCCGCTGCACTGCCAGCAATGGGCGCCCCTGCTGGCGCATGTGGGCTAGTCGCGCGGGCGGCGGTGGAACAGGTATTTCTCGGTCACCAGATAGGTGAATGTCACCGTCCAGCCGATCAGGATCAGCCCGAGGATCGCCTCAACGCCGACCAGTAGTTGCAGCGCACCGGTAGGATACACATCCCCCAGCCCAAGCGATGAATAGCTCACCGCCGAGAAATAGACATGTTTGAAGAAGGAGTCTTTCAGGGCATCGCCATGCAGCGCGCCGAAGGCGAACTGGGTATCGAGCACATAATAACAAACCCCAAAAATCCAGATGCACAGCGTATGGCCAAAGAAGGTGGCAAGGATAGTCACCAGAATCTGCAGGCGGGGACGCCCTTCGATGCGCGGCAGGTTCACCCAGACATGCGCAAGGATTTCATAAAAAACGCCTGCACAGGCGATAATCAGCATCAGGCTGATGCCACTCGCGACCAAGAATGAATCCATAGCGACCTCCTATACTAGCGTTAGGCCCTACGCCATGTCGTGCCCTCAGCGGAGTCCTCCAGCACAATGCCTTTGGCCTTGAGTAGATCACGGATAGCGTCTGATTGAGCAAAGTCTCGTGCTTTCTTTGCTTCGTTACGGGCTTCAATCTGCACTTCGATCCACAGGACATCTGACGTTGCATCACCCTGGAACCATGCTTCGGCAGTTTGATTTAAAAGACCGAGGAAGTTGGCGCTGGCCTTCAGCGCCGCACCGTCGAGCGTTTGCAGGATGGCAAGCGCCTTCGGCGTGTTCAGGTTATCGCGCAGGGCGTCGAGGATGTCCGCGCTCACTTCATTCCCATCCGCAGGTGCCGCCTGCCGATACAGCCGGTTCAGCACCTTCTCGGAATCCTCAAGCAGCTTTTCGCTCCAGTCGAGCGGTTCGTTATACCGTGTGCTCATCAGCGCGAAGCGGATGGCCTCGCCCTTCACGCCCTTGCTCAGCAAATCATGCACGGTGATGAAGTTACCCAGCGACTTGCTCATCTTCTCACCGTTCACGGTGAGAAAGCCATTATGCACCCATAGCTTCGCATAGTGCGAACCCGTGTGCGCGCAGGTCGATTGCGCGATTTCATTTTCATGGTGCGGGAACATCAAATCCGCGCCGCCGCCATGGATGTCGAAATCATTGCCCAGATGCGTCGCGCTCATGGCCGAACATTCGATATGCCAGCCGGGGCGGCCCACGCCCCATGGCGAGTCGAACTTGCTGCTGGCGTCGTCCTTCTCGCTCGCCGGTTTCCAGAGCACAAAGTCTCCGGCGTATTCTTTATACGGTGCCACTTCCACACGCGCGCCAGCGACCATGTCTTTTACCGAGCGGCGTGAGAGCTGGCCGTAATTCGGATCCTTCTGCACGCGAAACAGCACATGGCCATCCGCCGCGTAGGCGAAGCCTTTCTCGATCAGCGCTTCGATCATCGCAATCATCTGCGCGATATGTTCCGTCGCGCGTGGCTCCACCGTCGGCTTCAGGCAACTCAGCGCGCCCATGTCGTCGTGGAACTGGCCCATCACCTCTTCCGTCAGCGCGCGAATCGTGATGCCGCGCTCCACCGCAGCGGCGTTAATTTTGTCATCGACATCCGTAATATTGCGCACATAGGTCACGCGCGGGAAATCATGCGCCAGCAGGCGGTACAGCACATCATACACCACCACACTGCGCGCATTGCCGATATGCGGGCGGGCATAGACCGTCGGCCCGCACACATACATGCGGACATTGGAAGGGTCGAGCGGCGCAAGCGGCTCAACGGTGCGGGTCAGGGTATTGGAAAGGTGAATGGTCATAGGGTCCTGCTGATTATGCCCCTGTTATAACCGGCCATGCAAAGTAATCTAGAACATTTCCTGCACCGCTGCGTCCGGACGGACCTGCAGCTGGCTGGCGCGGATAAATTTTTTGGCCTGATTCAGCGTTTCTTTTTCGCTGCGCGCCAACCCGGTATCCTGCCGCAAACGACAGTCGATAAGGTCAATGGCCGTTGCGTCTGCGGGATACTGCACCTCGACCGGCTCCCCCTTAGGCGAGCGATAGCGGGCGGTATAGGGCTCGGTGGTGCGCATAAACAAGTAATCCGGCTGCAGCTTATAGGCACGGGCGAGCTCCTTAACGACTTTTGCCCGACCCGGCATGCAGGCCGCAGCGTGCAGGGGTGTCCAGCCGCTATCGTTTGCAACAAATGGATCGACCCGCTGCGGCTGTCCATCGATGGTAAATTCCGTCTCCAGCATTTCCTTGATGGTTTCAGCATTACACCATTTCGCGGCATACTGAATCAGACGCGACTCATGCGAACCGGAAGGCGCATTCAAACCGGGGCCATCCCCCTGCTGCGCGTTACGATACCATTGCAGCGTCATCCGTCGCCCCGCACTGGGCGAGTTTGCTGCGGCAAAGTTAAAGGCAGTATCGCCATTTTCATTGGTTTTATGCGGGTCAGCCCCTGCCTTCAGGGCAATATCGACAATATCTCCTGCATCGTAATAGGCGGCGTAATGCAATAACGTCGTATCCGTTTCATCGGCCAGATAGGCAAGGGAAAGCGGCTCCTGTTCCGCGATGGCGCGTAGCTCTACCGCATCAAACTTGCCCGTCAGCGCATCGCCGATGATATCCTCAAGACTACGCAGCTTCGCCTCTTAAACGCTTTTCAGCGCGGTCGCGGCCTAGCAGGGCGAAGACGGTTTTCATCTCCGGCCCATGCTCGCGGCCAGTGAGCGCAAGGCGCAGGGGCATGAATAGCTCCTTGCCTTTGCGTCCGGTTTTTTCTTTCACGGCATTCACCAGCAGCTCCCAGCTGCCTTCGTTCCAGTCACCGCTGGGCAGCAGGCCTGCGGCTTGCAGCGAGAATTCTTTATCGTCGATGATCGGCGTGATGGGCGTGAACAGCACTTCCCACCAGTCACGCACGTCGTCGATCGTGGTGAGGTTGGGTTTGATTTCTTCCCAGAAGCTTTCGTCGATTTGCTCCATACCGCGCGCGGCGAGCAGCGGCTGCACCTCATTGAACGGTAGTTGGTGCAGCAGTTTCTGGTTCAGGCGCTCCAGCTCGTTCGGGTCGTAATTCGCCATGGCGCGACCGAATTTGCTGGTATCAAAACTCGCCGCCAGTTCCTGCATCGAGGCGGCCAGTTCAATCGCATCCGACGTGCCGATTTTGGCGAGGTAGCTTGCCAGCACGATCGGAAAAACACCGCCTTCGCGCAGCGAGCGGATATCACCACCGCCAACGCGTTTGCTGATTTTACCCTCTTTCATTTTCAGCAGCGCCGTGTGGCCCATCACCGGGACGGGGTGGCCCATGGCTTCCATGATCTGCACCTGCATGGCGGTGTTGCTGACATGGTCTTCACCGCGCAGGATGTGGGTGATGCCCAGCTCACCGTCATCGACCGAGGTGGCGAAGGTGAACAGCACCACGCCGTCCTCGCGGAACATCACGGGGTCGGAGAGCTTGCTGCCGTCGAATTCGACCCGGCCACGGATCATGTCTTCCCAAACGATCGGCGCGTGGTCGAGCTTGAAACGCCAGTGGGGCTTACGCCCTTGCGCTTCGTATTCTTTGCGCTTTTCTTCCGTTTCGGTCAGCCCGGCGCGGTCATAGATCGGTGGCAGGCCACGGCTGATGAGCATCTTGCGTTTGACGTCGATTTCCTCTGCCGTTTCGTAGCACGGGTAGAGGCGGCCATCGGCAATCAGCTTCTGCTTGGCCAGTTCGTAACGGTCGAAGCGGTCAGACTGTTTTTCCAGCAGATCCCACTCCAGCCCCAGCCATTGCAGGTCTTCTTTTAGCCCTGCCTCGTACTGCGCTTCAGAGCGCGCGACATCGGTGTCGTCCACGCGCAGCATAAACTCGCCACCCTGCGCGCGCGCGAACAGGTAATTCACCAGCGCCGTGCGCACATTGCCCACATGCAACCACCCGGTAGGCGACGGCGCAAAACGAACCCGAACGCCCGTGGGGCGCGCAGTGGTGTGTTCAGTAGAGTGTGTCATCGCCTTACCCTATTCTTTCCGTCGTCCCTTAAAACAAAAAACCTCTATGACCCATGGCCATAGAGGTTTTTGGTAAGTGTCGTCAATAAGGGAGTGGGCTTAACTTCCGGGAGGGCCACCAAAACCGGTCCCCTTACTATTCGATGCTCGATCGCGGAAATTTTGGGGCACCTGTGCAGCAATGTCTGCATAGCTTGCTGCTTTGTGCGCTTGCGCTGGTGGCTCAATAGCGGCGAGTGTCTGGCGTGCGACCATCAAATCATGCGCCTCGGATGAGCTGAACCCCATATCCAG
>JAUIBB010000074.1 GCA_030427685.1 Alphaproteobacteria bacterium | reverse complement strand
TTGCCGACACGGGTGATTGAGGTAACGACGCTGCGGCGCGATGTACAGACAGATGGGCGTCACGCAGTGGTCGCGTTTACTGACCGGTTCGAGGAAGATGCCGCACGCCGTGATTTTACTATCAATGCACTCTACATGGATGCGCAGGGTGCGCTCTCTGATTATTACAACGGCGTGGCGGATATTCACGCAGGACGGGTGCGGTTTATTGGCGATGCAGTGGCACGGATTCGCGAGGATGGGCTGCGCATTCTCCGGTATTTTCGGTTCTTTGCCCGGTTTGGGGCAGAGGCCGATGCGGCGGCGCTTGCTGCCTGCACGGCCGAACGGGCACTGCTTTCTGGCCTATCGGGCGAGCGGATTGCGACAGAGATGACCAAGCTCCTCGCGGCACCGTCACCCCTTGCGGCGCTGGAGGCGATGGAAGCAGCCGGGTTGGCACCATTGCTGACGGCGGTGCCCTGGGAATGTAAGCGATTGCGCTACCTGATGGCGTATGAGCGCGATTACCAGATCCCTACCTCCCCCTGGCTACGGCTGCTGAGTCTGATCCCACCTGCACAACGTGCTGAAATGGCCGTCTGGGTTGGTGAGCGCTGGAAGCTCAGCCGGGCGGATCGGCAGCAACTCTCCGTGCTTGCCCTGAAGGTTGACCAGCTGGATGCGGCGCAGGTGAAGGCCTGGCTGTGCGAGCAGCCACGTGGACTGGTGATTGCCCGGATTGCTCTGGTAGCGCTGGATAATGATGACGAAGTGGGGATTGCCCAGCTGTTGCAACTGGCGCAGGAATGGGCGATCCCTGAATTCCCCATCACGGCGGCGGATCTTCTATCGCGTGGATTTACGGAAGGTAAGGCGCTTGGCGATCAGCTTCGGCTGCTGGAGCAGGCATGGGCAAAAAGCGATTATCAGCTGTCTAAAGAGGCGCTACTTGCAACCGTAACAGCACGCTGACACCCACTTGCTGCTTATTCTGCCTCGGCCTCGTCGTTCTTGTAGTTTGCGCCATCCGGGTTCTCTTCCAGCGCGTAGCCAGCAGAGCGTACGGTGCGCACGAGGTCGGGCTGCTTGCCATCGTAGTTGAGGGCTTTGCGCAGGCGACGAATATGCACATCCACCGTGCGTAGCTCTACATAGATGTCGTGTCCCCAGACGGAATCAAGCAACTGCTCCCGCGAGAAGACGCGGCCAGGATGCTCCATCAGGTATTTGAGCAGCGAGAACTCTGTCGGCGAAAGGTGGACGTCGTTGCCATCGCGCGTTGCTTTGTGCCCGGTGAGATCCATCACGATCCCCGAGAACTCCAGCGTTTTCTCGGACAGGCTTGGCCGAATGCGGCGGAATACTGCACGAATGCGTGAAATAAGCTCGCTCGGTGAGAATGGCTTTACCATGTAGTCATCGGCGCCGGAATCAAGGCCACGGATGCGGTCACCTTCTTCGCCACGGGCGGAAAGCATGATGATCGGGGTATTTTTTACGTTGTTATCCCAGCGGATCTGCTTGCAGACCTCAACGCCAGTCATGCCAGGTAGCATCCAGTCAAGGACGATAATGTCTGGGCGATGTTCTTTGACCAGCTCGACCGCTTCTTCCCCGTTGCCGGTGGCGATGACGGCGAAGCCCTCTTTTTCAAGGTTGTAGCGCAGCAGGGTTACAATTGCGACCTCGTCCTCTACGATCAGGACTTTGGTTTTTCCATCAGACTTATTGGTGGCCATTACACACTCCGTCTATTGTACATCATATCAAGCGCAGCCCATGCTTGCAGGTCAATGTTATTTGCGCCATAGTGCTTGTTTATAAAGCAAAAAGATTAATGCATGGTTAATGCGCCACAACTCAATTCTCGCCTGCCTGCCATGCTCAAGCTTGCGCTGGATTTCGCACCATTGCTGGTGTTTTTCGTCGTATTCCGCCTTGAAGGCGTGATGGGCGCAACGATCGCGCTGATGATTACGACGGTGGTATGCATCGCCATTTTATACCTTTGCGAACGAAAAGTAAGCCTTGCACCGCTGATTTCTGGCGTGCTGGTAACGGTGCTGGGCGGGCTGAGCGTCGCGCTGAACGATGAGCAGTTTATCAAAATGAAGCCTACCCTCGTCAACATAACCTTTGGACTGGTGCTGCTGGTGGGGGTGTATGGCTTTAAGCGTGGTTTGCTGCGGCACATCCTCGACATGGCCTTTCAGATGACAGACGAGGGGTGGATACGCCTTTCGCGCCGTTGGGGGTTGTTTTTCTTCTTCCTTGCGGCATTGAACGAGGGAATCTGGCGGAACTTTCCAACAGAATTCTGGGTGAATTTCAAAGTATTTGGGATGTTTACGCTGACGGTGCTTTTTGCCGCAGCGCAGGTGCGGCTGGTGGCAAAGTACACCGCACCACGTGTGCGCTAGCGCGGCATCAACCAACCAGCTGTAAGGCGCGCGCGGCGATATCGCGGCGGCAGAAGCCATCGGGCCAGTCGATCATATCCACGGACTCATAGGCGCGGTAACGTGCCTGACGTACGCTGCCAGCGGTGGCGATGACATTCAACACACGACCACCGCGTGAGAGCCATTGGTCCCCGGCGCGTGATGTGCCGGCATGCAGGATGCTGACGCCATAGACATTGGCCGCATTGCCGAGATTCTGGATTAGGGTATTCTTGGTGTACTCACCGGGATAGCCCGATGCAGCCATGACGACACAGACAGCGGCATCCGAACTGAACGTCAGCTGTTCCCGGTCAATGGCACCTTGCGCGCAGCTCATCAGCAATTTTGCAAGATCGCCGGTATAGCGGGCGAGGATTGCCTGTGTTTCCGGATCGCCAAAGCGGCAATTATACTCAATCAGCTTTGGGCCATCTTTGGTGAGCATCAGCCCGGCAAACAGGACGCCGACATACCGAATCAGCTCTTTGTTCAGCCCTTCAATGGTCGGCTGGATGATGGTGTTCATGATGGTTTCTTCCATCTGGGACGAGACCAGTGGGCTGGGGCTGAAGCTGCCCATACCACCTGTATTCGGGCCAAGGTCATTGTCGTAGGCGCGTTTATGGTCGTGCGCACTGGCGAATGGCGTGGCGCTCATCCCATCGCAGAGGGCGAAGAAGCTGACTTCCTCCCCGACGAGGCATTCCTCAATAATAACGCGCTTACCAGCCTGACCAAAGGCACCGCTGAAGCAATGCTCGATCGCAGTGAGTGCCTCGGCCTCGCGCGTGGCGACGGTGACGCCCTTTCCGGCGGCGATACCATCGGCTTTGATAACGATCGGCACACCCTGCGCTTTCACATAGGCGCGGGCTTCCTCGCGATTATCGAAGACGGCATAGCGTGCGGTGGGGATGTTGTATTTATCGCATAGTTTTTTGGTGAATTCTTTGGATGCCTCGATCTGTGCGGCGGCTTCCGAGGGGCCAAAGACGGCGATGTTCTCTTCGCGCAGTCTATCTGCCAGCCCCATCACCAGCGGCTCTTCGTTGCCGATAATGACCAGGTCGATTTCTTCGCGGCGGCAATAATTGCAAATGTCGGTATGGGCAAAGATATCTACGCAGGTGGTATCCTGTGCAATGCCATCATTGCCGGGGGCGCAGGCGACGAACTCGCACGTTGGGCTGGTAAGTAGTTTTCGGATGATCGCATGTTCACGTCCACCACTGCCAATGACCAGAATTCTCATAACTTCCCCGTTTTTCGGTCTGTGCCGAACGCTTTGTTAATGCCGCACGCCTTATTTCACATAGATTCCATTTTGCTTCAAGGCTGATATGCCTGTTCCGTGCATTTAACAGCTTTTGCTGGAAATACAAGGCAGTCGCGGGTAATAACGCTCTATGTCTTTTATCAGTAACCAGCCTGAATACACCGTAAGCGAGATCGCCGGCCATGTAAAACGCATGGTGGAGGACACGTTCGGCTTCGTGCGGATCCGCGGTGAAATCTCGAAAAGCAATGTGAATTCCGGATCAGGGCATTGTTATTTAACACTAAAAGATGATAAGGCCGCGCTGGATGCGGTTTGCTGGCGCGGCACCATGGCACGGTTAAGCCATAAGCCCGAGGCCGGGATGGAGGTGATTGTCACCGGCAAGCTCACAACCTATCCCGGAGCATCGAAATATCAATTGGTTGTGGAGTCATTGGAGCCTGCCGGAGTGGGGGCGCTGATGGCGATGCTGGAGGCGCGTAAGAAGGCGCTGGAAGCAGAAGGGCTATTTCGGCCCGACCGTAAGCAGCCGTTGCCCTACCTACCGACGGTGATCGGGATTATCACCTCTCCCACCGGGGCGGTGATTCGGGATATTCTGCACCGTCTGGCGGATCGGTTCCCGCGGCGGGTAGTTCTGTCGCCCGTGCCGGTGCAAGGGCAGGGGGCCGCCGAAAAGATTGCTGAGGCGATCGAGGGGCTAAACCGGCTGCCGGTTGGGTCGCCACACCGTCCGGATGTGATTATTGTCGCGCGTGGTGGCGGCTCGGTCGAAGATTTATGGGCATTTAACGAGGAGGTCGTGGTGCGCGCGGTCGCTGCATCGCAGATTCCCCTGATCTCTGCCGTTGGGCACGAGACCGATACGACCCTGATCGATTATGTTTCGGATCGGCGTGCACCGACGCCAACAGCGGCGGCTGAGATGGCCGTACCCGTGCGGGATGAATTGCTGGCGCGCACAGAGCAGCTTGCCGCGATGAACAATCAGGCGGTGCGCAGCTTACTGGCGCGGCACGCCGAACGAATC
The DNA here is from genome assembly GCA_030427685.1 of Alphaproteobacteria bacterium. Taxonomy (GTDB): domain Bacteria; phylum Pseudomonadota; class Alphaproteobacteria; order Rickettsiales; family UBA3002; genus QFOX01. The sequence goes on along the minus strand of JAUIBB010000074.1, from coordinate 4,593 downwards.
GAGGGGCTGGCGCGCGGGTTGCCACGGCCACAGCAGCTGGTGGCGAGTATGGCACAGGCGTTGGACATGGTCTCGGAGCGCCTGGCGCACGCATTGCCGCGCAGCCTGCAATCCAAACATGAAACCCTACAGCGGCTGATGGCCAGTCTTTCGCCGCGCTATCTGAGCGAGCGCCTCCTTCGTGAGCAGCAGCGTGTGGCGCATTTGGGGGCCATGCTCGAATCGCTCAATGTATTATCCGTGCTCAAACGTGGGTTTGTTCTGGCCAAAGACACGCAGGGCCATGTGATTGCTTCGGCGACGGCAATGCCCGCGCAGGGCGCAGTCACGCTCCAGTTCCATGACGGCGAACGGGTGGTGATGACGGGCGACGGCGCTCCGGCTTCAGCCCCGGCCAAACCACGTGCTAAAAAAGCAGCGCAGCCGGGATTGTTTGATTAGTGCGATACGGAGAGGTGGAAAACATCCATCATTTTCCGGGCAATGCGCCGGGTGAGCCAAAGCCCCGCAACAATCCCCGCAAAGGGGAAGGTGAGTACCGGAACGGTGTATCCCAGAAAATCCGAAGCACCGCGATGGGCGTTCCAGTAGGAAAGCAGCTCGCTATAAACATCGATCATATAGAATACATCCAGCAGCTTATCGGCCAGCGGGTGTGGTCCTGCGGCGCCACTATAGATAATATAGGCCGCTCCGGTGATGCCCAGATAAGGCGGAACAAGCATTGCTGCCGTTAGCAGGAACGGGGTAATAATCGCCAGTAGGAAAAGCAGGAACGGGTGCATGCGCGCATCATCGCCAGCGGTGTAAAAAAATCAAGCGCTGGTTCGTGTGGCAAGCCATGTGCGTAGGAATTCCTGTATCGCATCTGGCGCCCGGAACACAAGTTGGACGGGAAACAGGCTGATTTCTGAAGCATCGGCGGTGGGTAGCTTCACCCGGTCTTTCTCGGTGGTGATTAACCGTGCACCCAGTGACGCAGCTTCGGCGCGCAGGGCGGCGATATCTTCTGTACGGTAAGGGTAATGGTCAGGAAAGGCACGTGTCGCTGCCAGAGGGATGTCCAGCGCGCGCAGGCTCTCGAAGAATTTTTCCGGACGTCCGGTGCCAGCAAAGGCAAGCCAGCGGTGTGCACGTAGCGGGGCGGGGTCAATCGTGGGCTCCAGCGTGGCATGGAAGATCGGCAGGCCGGTGATGCGTGCGGCCAACTGCTGACGATCTTCACCGATCAGGATTACCGCATCGCTACGGGCCAGTGCTGTGCTCAGAGGTTCACGCAGTGGGCCAGCCGGCAGGAGGCGGCCGTTGCCGATGCCGTAGGGGCCGTCGATAACCAGCAGTGACAGGTCTTTATGCAGGGCATGATGTTGCAGGGCATCATCGCATAAAGCCAGCGTTGCCCCTTCCTGCGCGGCGGCAGTAATGGCGTCAATGCGTTTGCGGCTGACCCAGGTTGGTGCAGTGCGTGCGAGCAGAAGTGGCTCATCGCCCACTTCCTGCCAATTGTCCTCGCCGGTGATGCGCCGAGGGTGGGTTGTTTTACCACCATAGCCACGGCTGATATAGTGTACATTGGCGCCCAGCGCATGGAACATTGGTGCCAGCGCCAGCGCAACCGGGGTTTTTCCGGCTCCGCCTGCGGTGGCATTGCCAATACTGACCACTGGGATGGGCGCCTGTTGTGCGGTGGTGCAGCGACGGTCTTGCCATGCTGCCAATGCGTAGAGCCACGAGAGCGGGGCAAGGGCAAGGCTGGTGAGGGAATTGTTGCGCCAGAATGCAGGGGTTTTCATCGCGTTTTCCCGGTCAACAGGGCCAGGCTATGTTGCACAATCTGCTCACTGGCGCCGCGCGCGGACTGCACAATGGCAAGGGCGCGCTCGGCCATGGAAAGGCGCATGCCATCGTCATTTAGTAGTGTTGAAAGCGTGGCAGTTAGCTCGGCTTTATGTTGCACGATCCGCATCGCATCCTGTTGCAGCAAATGCTGCATGATGGCGGAGAAATTATGAATATGCGGCCCACTGACAAGGGCCGTGCCCAGCCGTGCAGGTTCCAGCGGATTATGACCACCGACGGCTACCAGCGATCCACCGATAAAGACCAGATCTGCCATGCGGTAAAAACTACCCAGCTCGCCCATCGTATCTGCCAGATAGATGTGTGTGCGTTTGCTGATAAGTTCCCCTTTGCTGCGTTGGGCGAGTTCGGTGCCACGCTGCCGGAGATCGGCGGCAATTGCATCTCCACGGGTTGCGTGGCGCGGGATCAGGATGCATAGCAGCTTCGGAAATTGTTGCCGCAATTCGGCATGGACTTCGGCCACCATTTGTTCTTCGTTTGCATGGGTGCTGGCCGCAATCCAGAGGGGGCGATCCGCAATGGCGGTGGAGAGTTCCGCAATCAGCGCATTATCCATTGGCAGGGGGCTGGCATCGTATTTCAGGTTGCCGACATCGTGCAGGTTTTTTGCACCCAGCGCACCGAGATGCTGGGCATCTTCCATTGACCCGACATAGATGCCCGCAAAGCCATTGAGCAGGCTACGGATCGTGCGGGGCCATTTTTTCCACCCGGCGAAGGAACGCGGCGACATTCGTGCGTTGATGAGCAGCATGGGAATGCGACGCGCCTGCGCCTGCCAGAGAAGCTGGGGCCAGAATTCAGACTCTACCCAGAGTGCGAGGTCTGGTTTCCAATGGCGCAAAAAGCGCCGCACGGCAGGGTAGGTATCCACCGGGACGAATTGATGAATGCAGCGTGGCAGCGATTGCTGTGCAACCAACGCAGCCGATGTCACGGTGCCGGTGGTAATCAGGAAGTGAATGGCAGGATCCTGCGCGAGCAGTGCGTGGACAAGGGTCAGTACGGATTGCGTTTCACCGACGCTAGCTGCGTGCAGCCAGATCAGTGGCCCGGGGGGGCGCGTGGCCGACGCATGGCCGAACCGTTCGCCCATCCGTTCCGGATTTTCTTTGCCACGCCGTGCGCGCCGCGCCAGCCAGAAACGGATCGCCGGGGTCAGCAGGATACTGGTCAGGCTGTAGCATCCGTGGATCATGCGGCAACTCCGACCGCTTCATCTGTTGCACGGGTGAGGGTCGTCAGGCTGGCCTCAAGGCTTGCGGTGGCCGTGGGGGCATCTTCGTCACTGTGGATCAACAGCGGTGCTGCTGCGGTAAAGCGCAGGCGGGTAAATGGCTTGGGGAGCATAAATTTATCCCAGCTTTGGAACCGCCAATGGCGGGTGGCGGAGAAACTGATCGGCACCAGCGGGTAGCCGGTTTTGGCGGCAACATAGGCAGCGCCGCTGGCGGCTTTCTGGAAGGGGCCGCGTGGCCCATCCGGGGTAATGGCAATATTGCCTCCGGTCTCCGTGATTTTAAGAAGTGCCAGCAATGCTTTGGCACCGCCCAGCTTTTTGGAGCCGCGTACCGAGCCGATACCAAAACGCAGCATGGTTTCGGTAATCAGCGCGCCATCGTTATGATGCGAAATCAGCACCGACATGCTGCGCTTTGGGGGGACAATGAACGGTGCCATAATCAACCGACCATGCCAGAAACAAAAGACGGCAGGCTTTTCACCTGCGAGGTATGGCTTGGCCTTTTCATCGAACTCTTTTTCAACGCGGCAGGTGCTATAGATCGCGCGCATCAGCAGGCTGGCGACCAAGGACATCGAGAAGTGCAGCGCCTTTGAATTAAGGATGCGCTTGAACAGTTTCTTGCGCGCCATTACGCGCTCGCGGATATAAGGGTGGAGTGTTGCATGGCCTGATAAACCGGACTGGTGGCAAGGAGTTGGGCATGCGTACCGCTATCGACAATGCAGCCATCGTCGAGCACGAGAATGGTGTCGGCATCCTGAATGGTGCTGAGGCGGTGGGCGATGACAAGCGTGGTGCGCCCGTGCATAAGCTCGGTCAGTGCTTCCTGTACGATGCGCTCTGAGGTGTTGTCTAAGGCAGAGGTTGCCTCATCCAGCAGCAGGATAGGGGCATTTTTGAGGACTGCCCTGGCGATGGAAAGGCGCTGGCGCTGGCCACCGGAAAGTTTAACACCATGTGGCCCGATGGGGGTGTCATAGCCTTGCGGCAGGGCGGTGATGAAGTCGTGCGCATGAGCTTTCTCGGCTGCGGCGATGATTTCTTCTTCCGTTGCATCGAACTTACCATAGGCAATATTCGCACGTACCGTATCGTTAAACAACACGATGTCCTGACTGACCAGTGCAAGTGCACCGCGTAGTGAGGCGAGGGTCACGTCGCGAATATCCGAACCGTCGATGGTAATCCGCCCGGCCTGTGCCTCATAAAAACGCAAGAGGAGGTTCATCACCGTTGATTTTCCAGAACCAGAAGCACCCACCAATGCCACGGTTTTGGTCGCCGGGACGGTGAAGCTGAGGTCACGGACACCACCGCTGCCTTCATGGTAATGGAATGTGATATGTTCAAACGCAATTGCACCGTCGGTAACGGTCAACGGCTTTGCGCCGGGTTGGTCGAGGATGGTTGGCTTGGTGTCCATAATCGCGAAGAAGCGCGCGGCGGCGGCCATACCCTCCTGCAATTGCGTGTTGAGCCCGGCG
>JAUIBB010000073.1 GCA_030427685.1 Alphaproteobacteria bacterium | reverse complement strand
ATGCCAGTGCCGCAGCTAAAGTGGGCAAAATCTTAAGGAACCGGGTCATCGGGAATCCTTACTGCTAGCCATTTGCCGCAATGAGGAGCGCATGCCGCCCTGCCATGGCAAGGTTCCCCCTGCCTGCGCAAGGTTTGGAGATTGACCGAAGTCACCGAACAGATCGTAGGCCACCACAGGAATCACCGAGAGCAGTTGATTCATTACAAAAATGACTACCGCCGCGAAAATTACTGCCGAGAGCACTTCACGGGCGATGGCCTCGCCGGCATTTTTTGCTCCATTCAACTGTACCGCTGGCTGGCGTGCCGAAGCCATTAGATCCCAATCCAGCTTCGTCCGCGTCAGGCCAACAGCATAGCTCTGGCCACATTTATCTGTTATCTTTGGATCAGCCTTCTGCAACGCTTGTGCGCAGTCGCTTTGTGTGAGTTGGTCGATCAACCCACCATCCACGATCTTTTTAATCGGCGTGGAGTCCTTACTATCCACATTATCCGCCTTCACAAAACCAAGATCCCATTTGCGATCCTGAATAATGGCCGTTTGCTTATCACCGCCTCCTCCACCGCCACGTTGCTGAGTGAGATAGCTATTCAGGCTGAACCCTTTTTGTTGGGAGGCATCTCCTGCAATTCGGTACATGACCGAATATTTCCCCGAGAAGGTCGCCAGATCGACCGCCGCAATCGTCAACGCTACAAACACCAGAATGATAATTGGCTGTAAAGCAAAGGAGATCAGCAATTTCACCCATTTATCAAAATAGACTTTCGTCGACTGAAACAGTACCAACGGAATCAACAATGGCGAGACAATCACCATTACCGCCAATCCCAAATAGCCAGAGATATAAATAAACAGCGCTTTAATAATCATGGTGATCATCCCCCATAGGAAGATGAACCCCAGAACCGCCACAATCACCCCCAACACCGAACTCTGCCAGGAACTAAAAAATAGATAGAGTAGCCCGCGGGACAACCCCTGATCGTCGTCACTGAGGTTTTCGTTATACGCCTTTACATCCGAAAGCGCCGTTGTCTTAATTCCTCCCGCGCTTTCCACCTTGATGCCAATAACGGAGTCAATCATGCAGTCCATCGCCAACCATGGGCCAGAGACAGCCTTTTGATTCCCCGGCGAAGATGTATTGATCGCCGTTTGTGCCTCTTTCATCTTTTTGAGGCAGGTAACCTGACTGAAATCTCCTCCTGTGCCATCCGATGGGCCGTTTGATGGCACGTACTCCACCACTGCGCGCGCCGTACTATCCATCGCCGAAATCATCGTATGGTAGACCAAATCGCTCTGGGTCGAAAAATAGCTGACGCAGGCCAGCTTAAGCAGCAATACTATTGAGTCTCGCCCGATCTTTTCCAACATTCCAAAGGCACCCAGAATGCCAAACACAATCACCGCCATGGTCATTGCTGCCGAGATGCCCTTACTGACAATCGGATAGAAGCCAGTGAAAAATTTATCGGTCGCCCCGTCGAGCGTTTCCCGGATACAGCCGACGATATGGTTCGTCAGCCCCACATAGCCTGAGCTCATCTGCCCGTTTTGATAGTTACTACAGGTGGGAATCTTCGGTTGTTTTTGAGCTTGTGAGGGAGAAACAACCAGCACAAGGGCCAGCACAAGTGCTGCCAGCATCAGAAACAGACCATTTCCGCGCACCAGAATCATAATTCTTTCACCCGTTTATTGAAGACTGGCAGCCAGTCTTTGACGTCGTCGCCAACTTCCGCACGGATTTCATCTAACAGCCCAACGGTTTCTGCACGTCCTGAAAGCACGTGGATAATATCCTCCATCCCGCTCAGGTCGATTCGTGCAATCACCACATCCTTCCCTTGCTTCACAAGAAAGTAGCGCGTCCCAGGATCGGTATTTTTCAACAAGTTAAACTCGCGCTCCGATAACATGAAGGCTTTGCGATATGGCTCCGTTGCCTTAGGGTTAGGCAGGAAAATCTGCGTTGCCGTCTGCTGGATCAACGTATCTGAAATCGCACTCGCCACCGCATCTTCCACGCTTTGCGTCGCAAAAACGACCATGCCATTGAGCTTCCGCAATGTTTTCAGCCAGTCTTTAATTTTCCCGGCGAATATTTTATTATCCACCAGCGCCCACGCCTCATCGAGGATAATCACCGTCGGCGTACCATCGAGCGACATCTGAATACGGTGGAACAAATAGAGCAGCACTGGCGCCAGTGTTACCCGGTTTGCCAGCACATCGCCCATCTCAAACCCAAACAGCGTGCTGTTGCTGAAATTGATGCGATCTTCTACATGGTCAAAAATCTGCGCATAGCGGCCACCCGAATGCCATTGCTTCAGGCGGGTCGCCAGACTGTTCGAGCCCTCCAGCCCGAAGAACGGTGCGATGTGATGCAGCACCCGGTCTTCCTTGCGCAGCTTATAACAGCCGTCGATTACCCGCTGCACCACCTCGTTCTCCTCAGCTGTCAGCGGTTCATCATTGATCATCAGTAATGCTGAAAGCCAGTCTGCGATGAACGAGCGATTTTCCATCGTATCGTCGAGCTGTAGCGGGTTGAAGTGGCAAGGCTGCCCCGGGTCGATATGCGTATATTCCCCATTCAGCGCACGAACAAAAATCTCGGCCCCGCGATCTTTATCGAAAAGGAACATCCGGCAGTTAAATTTAAATGCCTGCGCCGCCAGAAAGTTCATCAACACCGTTTTACCCGAGCCAGTCGGGCCGATGATGGTCGTATGCCCCACATCGCGTAAATGGAAGTTGAAAAAATACGGCGTGCCAGAAGTGGTATCAAACACGGTTACCGCATCACCCCAATGGTTGCCACGGATACGCCCGGTTGGGTAGTTATGCATCGCCGCGAAGCCTGAAATATTCAGCGTATTAATCTTCGCACTGCGGCCAATATATTCAAAGTTTCCGGGAAGCTGCGCCCAGTAACAAGCCTCAAGCACCAGCTTCTCCCGCACAGGGTTGATGCCAACATTCACCAGCTCTGCAATCACCATTGCAATGGAATTCTCAAGCGCCGGTAGCGAATCCTCCGTACACATCACGGTTAAATGGTGCTCACCAAATGCGACATGGCCCGACATGGTCATATCGAGTGCTTCTGAAATCTCTGAAATCTGGCTGACAGCAACGTCATTACTTTGCATCATCCGCCGCTGTTGCAGCTGCATTGAGCCAAGATTTGCGCTGCGATTGGCAAACTGATAGCTCTGGCTCACCACGAACTCGAACGGCAACTGCAAGAAGGCATCCATAATACCCGCCGCCGTGTGAGGGGCATATTCTTTGATGCTAATCAGTGCCGCGTACCGCGTACCGGTGGGCGAGCGCACCTCAATCGCGCGGGAGCCAAAATAGAGCCGATTCACCGGCAGGTAGTGGGCGATATCAATCGTTGGCACCAAGGTTGGCTGGGCATCTCCCGCATTTACCAATCGCCCGAGGAATTCCAGAAGCTCCGACATTGGCCCCGAATCAGTCATCTTCGTAGTCAGCACCCGAACGCCGTAATCCTTGAACGTCGCCAACACCCGATACACTGCCTCGCGCAGCTCTTTATGCATTTCGCGCAGATACTCGATATCCGCGTCTTTGTTCGTTTTTTGCTCCAGCACATCAAACAAATTGCTGAGCTTTGCGGCGCCGCGCTCATCCTTTTTACGAATGACGGTAATGTAGAGGTCGTTCACAAAGGTCGAGCGAGCATGGTGCTTTTTGCGCCAGCAATCGTCAATATAACGGCCATAGCCCGGCGGCTGCTTACCGCCAGGATAGGCGCTCTGACGGCGGCGCACGATGTGGAAATAAAGGCCAAACGTTCCTTCCGCCATACTTTTATAGAGCGAATTGCGCACCATTTTCTTGAGATCGACCACATCATCATCCGCCGTCTCAAACGAGAACCCCTCCACTTTGAGGATCTGCATCAACTCACGATTTTTGGTAATGATGGTTTCTTTGTCCCAATGGTAGTCATAGGGAATAAAATCCGCCGCAGAGATTTCGCGCTTTGCTTGCTGCGCTTTCGATACTTTTCGTGGTGTGACGGGCTTCAGCATGATCAGCTCACGTTAGAAAACATCATACGAGTTGGTGTAATGGTGCAATGTAAAGCGGTTCCAGCTTTTAAATCCAGTCCGCATACGCAGCATCCACAGCTCAATCGCGCGCGGCTCGTGCTGGCAGAGCAGGTAGCCAAACAAATGGACAACCACCCCAAACGGCATCGATAAAAACGATTTTGAGTTAATGAACATAATGGTGGTGAGCATCGCGTTGAGCACGAAAAACATATAGCTCACACCCATAATCATCGACGGTCGCGCTAACCCTTGAAATAACGGATCTGCGCGCAAACGACCACTGGCCATAATTTCCCCTATTCAGCCAAAACAACACACTGACAAACAAGTGCATTCTCAGCGTTTACGCGCCCATCATACACGCGCGTACGCTTAGTATAACTACAATTTACTAAAATTGTGTAAAGATCGGCACTTTCTTACAGGTGCTGTGCAATTTTATCGAGCGCTGTGGCGTAGAGAGGTTACACAAGACCAGCCAAGGCACGCGCGAAGTCTTCCGCATTGAAAGGTTGCAGGTCTTCTGCCCCCTCACCCACACCGATGGCATGGATCGGTAGTTTAAATTGCTCGGCCAGCGCGACGACAATCCCCGCTTTCGCTGTACCGTCAAGCTTCGTCACCACCAGCCCGGTCACCCCGGCCACTTCACGAAAGGCCTTCACCTGCGCCAGTGCGTTTTGCCCCGTCGTGGCATCCAGCACTTGCAGCACATGGTGGGGGGCATCTGGCACCAATTTGCGGATCACTTTGAGGATTTTAGCGAGTTCTGCCATCAGATTCTCTTTCGTGTGCAGGCGACCTGCTGTGTCGATAAACACAATATCGGCCTGCTCGGCTAACGCCTTCTCCACCCCCGCATAGGCGACGGATGCCGGGTCTGCATTAACTGCCCCGCGCACAAACGGCACATCCGCGCGCTCTGCCCAGCGCTGGAGCTGCTCGACAGCGGCTGCCCGGAAGGTGTCTGCCGCCACCAGCATCACCTTTTTACCTTCACGGCGGTAGCGATGCGCCATTTTTCCGATGGTGGTTGTCTTTCCGTTGCCATTGACGCCAACCACCAAAACGATGCGGCAAGTGTCAGCCTCCAGTGGCAATGGCTGCGCATACGGTGCAAGGCGGACCGCGATGGCATCCGCCAATACTTGCCGAATTTCGTCTTCGCCAAGGTCTTTATCCAGCCGTCCCTTCGCCAGCTCTGCGGTGATTGAGGCCGCCGTTGCCGCCCCCATATCAGCAAGAATCAGCGTATCCTCGAATTCCTCAAGCGTCGCCTTGTCCAGCCGCCGCTGGGTAAACACCGCGCCAATCGAATCCGTCGTTTTTTTAAGGCCCTGCGAAAGGCGCGAAAACCAGTTCATACTACATTCCGTCATTGCGAGTGAAGCGCGGCAATCCAGACAATTGCGCCACAACGCTCAGGCCCACTGGATTGGCTCAAAAATAGATATTTGACTAGCAAAAGATTCGCGCTCCTCGCAATGACGAATTACGCAGCATAGCACCATTGCTCATCGGCGTGGACGATGGTCACCTGCTGCAAGCTGCCTACCGGTGCCTCGGCTGCAAGCCGTACCGGCGCGAAGCCTTCGCTGTGGCCGCTCATGCCATCCTGCTCAACCACAACCGCCAGCGTCTTCTCCACTTGCGATGCCAGATACCGCGCCACCTGCCGCTCCCCCGCCGCGCGCAGCACTGCCGCCCGCTGCTTACGCAGCTCGGATTTCACCTGCGGCATCCGCGCGGCAGGCGTGCCGGGCCGCGGCGAATAGGGAAACACATGAAGCCAGGTAAGGCCCACCTCCTCCACCAGCGCCCGTGTATTCTCGAACATCGCATCTGTTTCGGTCGGGAAGCCCGCGATAATATCCGCGCCATAGACCATGTCCGGGCGCAAATCGCGCACTTTAGCGCAGAATTCAACGATATCGTGGCGCAGATGCCGACGCTTCATACGCTTGAGCACCATATCATCGCCCGCCTGCAGGCTGATATGCAAATGCGGCATCAGGCGCGACTCCTCGGCGATCAGCCGGTATAAATCGTCATCCACCTCCACCGCATCAATCGACGAAAGCCGAAGCCGCTTCAGCTCCGGCACGGCAGCCAGCACGCGGCGCATCATCTGCCCCAGCGTCGGCTCGCCCGGTAAATCCTTGCCGTAATCCGAGACATCAACGCCGGTAAACACCACTTCGTTATACCCGCCCTCGACCAGCGAGCGCACCTGCGCGACAATTTCCCCCATCGGCACCGAGCGCGAGTTGCCCCGGCCATACGGAATAATACAGAACGTACAGCGATGGTTGCAGCCGTTTTGCACCTGCACGAATGCGCGCGCCCGGCCATCAAAGCTGGCGACAAGGTGTGAGGCGGTTTCTTTCACGCTCATGATATCGTTCACCTGCGCCCGCTCGGTATCGAGCGACAGATACGGCGCAGCAGTCATCTTCTCCTGATTGCCCAGAACAGCACTCACTTCTGGCATCGCTGTAAATTGGTCCGGCCGTACCTGCGCCGCGCAGCCCGTTACCACGATCCGCGCGCCGGGATGCTCCCGCCGCGCCTTGCGGATCGCCTGCCGCGCCTGCTTTTCCGCCTGCGCCGTAACGGAGCAGGTGTTGAAGATAATCGTATCGGAAAGCCCCGCGTCGAGCGCGTGCTTCTTCATCACCTCACTCTCGTAGGTGTTCAACCGGCAACCGAATGTGACAACATCGATGGTCATGGCCGCAGAAATACTGGAAAAAGTTAAAAAGTAAAGGTATGTTGCTGTCCATCACTCAGGAACCCGCATGAAATCTATCCATTCCAACGACATTCAACTCCCTGCTTTTTTTAATCGGCTGGAGATGACCGCCTTGCTGGCGCAAATGGGGAATGTTGACGATAAAATCGAAGTCATTGAAGAAGAAGTGATCCGCTGCGAAGACTTCGCCAACGATCTTGTTGAACTTGCTGGCTATGACCCGGAGCGCCCGGACCTCCTTCCCGAGCATCTGGTACAGCAGGTTGACCAGATTCGTGGAATCTCCAATCAGCTCGAATATATTGATGGGTTTCTGCGGATTGGCAAACATATGATCGAAAACGAGCTTTACGCATGGCGCCCACCCAAAAATCGATTTGGCGATATCCTCTGGGATGAAACCATTGACCCTCCTAAAATGGAGCCGTTTCAGCACACCCGCCATACCGTGAACGTCCGCGAGCGTTTTTCAGATATCCACGGTTTTAAGGCCGAGACCGCTGAAGAATGGCGCCCCAACGTGATTTTCTACACGCCAGACTACCAGAAAATCAAAGGGCCTCTCTCGGTTCGCGCAGCCTGCCACCACCCCAGCCGGGTTGGCGAGTTGGAAGACATCAGCAAGCAACGACTTAACACCGCCATTGAGAGCATCGCCACCGCCTACGAAGATCAAAAAATACTCTTAGACGCCAACGACAGCAACCTACCCAATATCCTACGCCTGCTGAACACGCCGAAAATCCTTCAGCTTCGCTCGACGGGTAACGGCATCTGCCCGAATTGACTGCGCCTAAAGCGCGATGGTTCCCTCGAACACATAGGCCACGGGGCCACTCATCAGCACCTCTCCCGCACTGCCGTCATCGGTCTGCTGCCATTCAACCGACAAGATACCACCGGGCAACATCACCGAGACCTGACGCTGGCTTAGGCCACGGCGCACCGCCGCAACCACCGCGGCGCAGGCAGCTGAACCACAGGCCAGCGTAATACCTGTACCGCGCTCCCACACAGCCATCCGGAAACTTTTTTCATTCACAATCTGCACCGCACTGACATTCGTGCGCTCCGGGAAAAGCCGGTGTTTCTCGAGCGTTGCGCCCCACTCATCCATTTTGATATGGGCAAGGTCGCGCACGAAGAAAATCAGATGCGGATTACCCATCGACACCGCCACCGGATCCGCAAGCAGCCCCTCTTCCAGCCCCAAATGCAAGGTGTTGCGCGACTCTGCCAGCGGAATGTCCTGCCACTCCCAGCGCGGAACGCCCATATTGACCGTCACATCGCCATTTTCCGCACGCCAGCCACTCCGAATACCTGCACGGGTTTCAATCGTTGTTTCGGTGACATTGCGTTCACGCATCAGAAAGTCGGCCACGCAGCGGGTGGCATTGCCACAGGTGCTGATTTGCGAACCATCCGCATTATAAATCGCCATCTGTGCGTCGGCTTTCCCTGACTTCTCCAGCACCACCAGTTGGTCACAGCCAATGCCAAAATGCCGGTCAGCAAGGCGCTCCACGGTTTCCGGCGTGATCTCAACAGCATGCGCACGCAGGTCGATCAGCACAAAATCGTTACCCGTACCGTGCATTTTTAAAAATGGAATTTTCATGAATTTGTCACACTAAAAAAGGTTCGATTTCATAAGATGGAATAATATCTATTCTGTCAATCAGGAGCATCCATGATACCCGAAGAAGATAGGCCCTTTCTACAATACCGGGCGCGCATTGCTCAAAAGCTCTCCGAGTTTACGGTGCCAGTCCTCGATAGTACCGCCGAATGGTATTACGAGCTTCACCAACAGGACGAAGGCCATATTGACTGTCGCAGCCTGAACGGCCAAAACGCCCTGAGCTTTATGGACGCGATTACCTTCTCAAAGCGCGATACCCTGATTATCCATGATCGTATCACCGATGCCCTCGACACCCTGATCGACGCCACGTTCCACGGCGTTAAAAAGAGCAAGCTCACCAAGCTGTCGGGCAAACTACAAGACGCACTTTACGCCGATGTGTTCGACAAGCACCTCGCCGCCGAGGTAACACGGGAAATCAACAATATTGCCGAAAACACACGAACAGAAGTTCTGGGAACCCAAACTCTCGGAAAAAAAGTTTCGGGACAAAGTATCGCCTACTAGAACGGAATCTCATCATCGAGTTCTGCCTCAACCGCGCGTGCGCGCTGCGGTGCCGGGCTGCTGCTACGATCCTGATTATACTCGTTGCCACCGCCATAGCTGCTACCGCCTTCGCTGCGGTCGTTTTTGCCGTCGAGCATCGTCAGGTTGCCGTTGAAGCCCTGCAGCACGATCTCAGTCGAATATTTTTCCTGACCGTCTTTGTCGGTCCATTTACGGGTTTGCAACTGCCCCTCGATATAGACCTTGCTACCTTTGCGTAGATAGTCTTTCGCCACGCGCACAAGGTTTTCATTGAAGATCACCACGCGGTGCCACTCGGTTTTCTCTTTACGTTCACCGG